>JBFWQN010000108.1:0-12156 GCA_050249405.1 Hyphomicrobiaceae bacterium
CCCGTGCCGAGATTGACGGTTACGCCCGCCAAGGCGCCGCTTCGAATATGCCGATAATAATAGACGGTGTCGGTGCCGCCGCCGCCGTTCATCGTGTCGTTGCCGCCCATGCCCTCGAACTGGTCGTCACCCGTGCCGCCGTTGAAGGTGTCCGCGAGCTGCGTGCCTCGGAATTGCTCGACGCCAGTGAACGTGTCGGTCGAATCGGATGGGTCGAGCACGGTGCCGCTGGCCCCGTTCGCCGTGTATCCGGTGATGTTGACGGTGATGCCGTGCGGAACGGTGACGAAACCCGGGTACGAGCCGTCGGTCCGTGCCGAGTAGTAGAGCATGTCCAGGCCGCCGCCACCGAGATTGACGGTGTCGTTCCCGGCGCCCGGCGCCACGAAGTCGTTGAGGTTGCCAGTCGTGATGCTGTCGGCTTGCGTGGTCAGCTCGAAGCTGCCGCCGCCGCCGACGAACGTGTCCGTGTTGCCGAACGTGTCGGTCAGCGTGCCGCCGGCTTGGTTCACCGTGCCACTGACGGCTCCACCACCGCCCTCGCGGGCGTAGCTGACGATCTGGCTCGCATCGCCCGGCAGATTGAACGTGTCGTTGCCCGCGCCGCCGACGACGACGTCACCGAGGAATCCGTTGACATTGCGTGTGCCGCCGCCGGCCGTCAGCGTGTCGTTGCCAGCATAGCCGAACATGAAGTCGTTTTCGGAGCCGCCGACGAACGTCTCGCCGCCGCTGAGAGCCGTGCTGATCAGCGTGTGGCCGGTGGCCTGGGTCTGCGCCGCGGTAAGGTCCAGGGAAAGCCCGCTCACGGTCTCGAGCGTCGTCGTCGCGTCGGAGGTGACCCGATGCTGAATCGAGGTGACCGTGCCGCCGGTCGCATTACCGGAGCCGTCCAGCGTAAACCCCGATCCGAGGTAGATCGTGACCGTGCCGTCGGTGTTGGCGACGGTGACGGCCGTTCCCGTTCCGTCGACCGTCGCGCCGGTCCATTGCGTGGCCGTGTTCCATTCAACCAGAGGCAGCGGATATGCGACGTTCGTACGCGAATAGGTTGCCATTGACCCCTCCCCGGGAGAATGCTGCCGTTGCGGCGGCGTCGGGCACGTCCGACCGTGCCGCTGCGAGCGGCGAACTTAGTTAACGAGGGCAGCCAGCTTGGACCCGAAATCGTCTCTGGACAAGGGTCAACTCCACGAACCTGGCCCGCTCTCGGTGCGCGCTAGAGCGCGTATTTCACCTTTTCGGCAATGTCACGGCGCAGGAAGAACGCGTCGACCGAGCGCATGAGCCCGTCGGGCGAGCGGTAGCCGTCGGCAAACTCGACGGGCACGAAATTCCGCTCCGCCAGCCAGGGAACCAGCTCGGTGAGCAGCGGCGTGCGTGGACCATAGCCGCGGGTGAGCCACGTCTCGAGCAGCAATGCCTTGGTGCCCGCGAGAACGCGCTCGCCGCCCTTCAGGATCGCCAGCTCCGAGCCCTGGGTATCGATCTTGATGACATCCGGCTGCGTCGCGTCACCCGAGGCCACAAGCCCGTCGATGGTACGCACCTCCACGTCGATCTTCTGCCAGTTTGCCTCGGCATAGGGGCCCGGGATGAGCGTGCTGCCATACACGTTCTTGTCCATGTAGATGGTCGTCTCGCCCTCCTTGTCGCTCAGCGCGCAGGTGAAGAGCGTCCAGTCCGGATGGCTGGACAAGAGGCCGCGCATGAAGCGGCTGTAGCCTTCGGAGTGCCCCACCAGCGGCTCGAACATGAAGCTCCGGATGCCCGGGATGAAATGCGGCACCATCAGGCCCCATGCGCCATTCGAGGCGCCGACGTCGAACACGGTGGCGATCTCCACGCCGTTCGCCATCAGCACCTCGAGGAACGTGCGGTCGTCCTTGGCGAAGTCGCGATACTGCCAGCTCGTGACGTAGGCGCAGGCGGCCCGGTAGCGCCAGCGCTCGAGCGTCGTCAGCGGCTCGTCCACTGGGAAGCGGTTGGGCGTAACCGTCATCGACTGCTCCGGGCGGCCTTGCAAACCGGTCTTTCGACGCGGCATCGCGCTGTCGTTAGACCGACCCAACGGTCGTGGTCCACCTGATTCTCGGCAGCCTCCGGAATGCTGCCCGCCATCCCCACAAGTGCATTTGTGACGCGCGCGACCGGCCGCGTCTTCCACAGGCATGTCGGCAACAGACCGCCTCTGGCCATGCCGCCGGCTGTAAGGACGAGACTCGTCGCATTCGCGACCGATTCGCGTCCGGCGCGAGCCGGCGACGAAACGGCCGCATTTCTCCGCTTGAATGGTGACCATGCAACCCGATCCAAGCGCGCCATTGTTTCCCCTGCCGCTCGGCCCCGAGATTTCGGATGGCTGGGCGTTGCGCGAGGCAGTCCCGGCAGGAGCCGTCGAGCTCGTCGCGAAAGCCCACGTGCACTACGAGGCCGGGCGCCTCATTGACGCCGCGAGGGTCTATTCCGAGGCCGTTGGCGCAGGCTCGGCCGTGGCCGCCTACTGGCTCGCGATCCTTGCCCTCGACCACGCGACCGTGGTCGACGAGCGCCACGATCCGCTCGCGATGCTCGGCGCCGCCGCCCGGGCGGGGATCGACCTCGCCACGATCAGGCTCGGCGTGGAGTACGTTCGGTCTGGCGCAGCAGAGGGGGGCGAGGCGCTTCTCGAGGCCGCTGCCTCCCGCAGTCGCCAGCTCGTTCTGGACTCGGTGATCGGCCGCGCGCACGCGGGCTTCGAGCGTGGCGACATGGCCGAGGCGCTCGCCCTCTATCGCGCCGCGGCTCGCATCGGCTCGCCGGTCGCTGGCTATTGGATCGGCCTGCTTGTGCTCGATCACGGTGTGCCGGCCGAGCCCGGTGAGGCGCGCCTCGCGCTCCGTCGGGCGGCCGATGCCGGGCATGTTGGCGCGGCGACACGGCTGGCACGGCATCTCCTCGCGACGGCGAGCGGCGCCACCGCACGCGCCGAGGCCGTCCAGCTGTTGAAAGCGGCCGCAGCCGCGGATGACCCCGGTGCGCTCATGCTGCTCGCGCAGACGCTCGGGTGGGGTGTGGGCGCCGAGGTCGACCATCGAGAGGCCGAGAAGCTCCTCGTGCGTGCCGGGGAGCTTCAGGTCGATGGCAGCGCCGCAGCCCTCGAGGCACTCCGCATGTCTGGCCTCGAGACGAGGCCGGGCACCGCGCAGTGGATGTCGTTCGGCCCGGAGTCGGGGCCGCCGCCGGCACCGGCGGCCATGACCATCGAGATCACCACGCGCTGCAATCTCGCCTGCGTGATGTGTCCGCACGGGCTGGCGCATGGCGGCTTCATCAAGCGCGACGCGCCGGAGGCGATGGTGGAGTTCGCTCTCTCCTCGCTCGACCGTGTCGAGGAGATTCACCCGACCGGCGTCGGCGAGCCGCTGCTCGCCCCGGGGTTCTGGCGCCTCGTCGATGCCCTCGCCGGCCGGCAGTCGCCGCGCCTCACCTTCCACACCAACGGCATCCTGCTCACGGAGCGCAACGTCGCCCGGCTCATGCGCGCGCCCATCGGCGCCGTCAATGTATCGGTCGACGCCGCCGAGCCCCTCACCTATCTGCGCATCCGCGGCGCGGAGATGGTCAAGACGACGCGCGGCATATCGCGGCTCGTTGCCGCGCTCGAGAAGCTCGGCGGCAAGGCCGTCGAGCGCATCGCCATGTCGATGGTGCTGATGCGCGAGAACGTCGCCGAGGCGGCGGCTTTCGTCCGGCTGGCGTCGGAGCTCGGTGTGCGGCGAGTCTATTTCGAGCACCTGACCGAGCCGCAGATGCCGGCCGAGTCTTGGATCGTGGAGCGCAACAACTTCACCTTCCAGTACGCCGAGCAGAAGCTCTTCGCATCGCCGGAGCTCGCCGACGGTCACGTCCTCGAGGCCTTCGACGAGGCGGATCGCCTCGGCATCGTCATCGAGGGCTACCAGGTCCTGCTGCTGCCCGGCAATGCCCACCACGAGACCCGCTCGTGCCGGACCGGCGCGGCGCTCGGACGATCGCGCGGGAGCTGACCGATGACGTTGGAGGTCAAGGACTGCCGCTGGCCGTGGAACCGCCTCTACTTGCATGCCGACGGCAATATCAAGCCGTGCTGCTACGCCACGAGGCCGCTCGGCAACGTGCTTGCGGGCGACGATCCCGCCGAGGTCTGGAACGGTCCGGCAATGGCGGATCTGAGGCAGGCCATCACCGAGAACCGCTTGCATCCGGTGTGCGCGGGCGCCGGATGCAGCTTCGTGCGCTCCCGGCTTCCCGAGGGCGCCGACCGTGCCGCGCTCGCGGTGTTCGCTGACGTACCAACTGGCCTCGTCGATCGGGCCACCGCCGAGCGCGCCGCGCTCGGGCATGCCAATGCCGTGTTCGCGATCGCGTGCGCACTGCTCGAGCAGGCCCGCCGAGAGAGCACACCGCGCGCGATGGCCGCGGCCTGCCGCTGGCTCCGCCGGTCTGACCGCCTCGGCTCGGCGATGGCGACCTACAACCTGGCGCTCATCCTCGAAGGGCGGCCGCGGCTCGCCTCGGCGCGGCTCGCGGCCCGACTCGCGAGGCGAGCCGCCGATCGCGGCTATATGCCGGCGCACATCGTGCTGGGCCAGATGCGGCTCAGCGGTCGCGGGCTGGATCAAAGCGTCGTCGCGGCTGCGGAGCATTTCCAGGCTGCCGCGGAGGCGGGCGAGGTGGACGGCTACTACATGCAGGGTCTCGTGCTGTCCTCGGTGCCCGCCCGGCTCGAGGAGGCGCGTCATGCGCTGAAAGTGGCGGCTGCGCGCGGGCACGCGGCTGCAGGCCAGCATCTGCGTCAACTCGCGGCGCCGCGGCCGACGCCGCGGGCTGGGGCAGCCGCAGGCCCCTCCGACAACAGAGCGCAGCGCACTCCCGGCTGAGCCCTTGGCGCCGGCGCCATCCACAATTTCAGTGCGATGCAACATCCTGCGACGGCGCGGTGCACTTGTTTCGTCACGCCTCTCATACTACAGAGCCAAGGTATCGTCGGAGCGGCCGTTGCAACTCGCGTGCGACGGCTGCAAGCGACCAGCGTGGCCGGTTTGACTTCGGCGCTTCGGACTGCGGATGCGCGGACCGGGCACAGGAGCGACGGCTCGAATAATGAGACGTCGAGCCTCATCCGGACGAGCACACCGATGCCGCTTCCCAATAATTTCGCAGATCGCAACGTTTCGGTTATCGGCCTCGGCTATGTCGGGCTCACGCTCGCGGTGGCGATGGCTGACACCGGCTTCCACGTGCATGGCGTCGAGGTCCGCGACGATGTTCTCGAGGCGCTCGGCAAGGGTGAGCCTCATTTCTGGGAGCCGCGGCTCAAGGAGAAGCTGGCCCGCGTCACACGGCGCGGCACGTTCACCTTCTCGAAGACGCTCGACAAGCCCGCTTCCGTCTACATCATCACGGTCGGCACGCCGCTCGACAAGACCGGCAAGGCCCGGCTCGACATGGCGGAGAACGCCACGCGTCAGGTCGCTGGGCACATGCGGCCGGGTGCGCTCGTCATCCTCCGCTCCACCGTGAAGCTCGGCACGGCGCGCGCCGTCGTGAAGCCGATCCTCGATGCGAGCGGCACCCCGTTCCAGATCGCTTTCTGCCCCGAGCGGACCCTTGAAGGCCGCGCCTTGATCGAGCTGCACGAGCTGCCGCAGGTGATCGGCGCCGACGATGCCGATACGCGCTGGCGCTGCCAGCAGCTGTTCGGCCAGATGACCTCGACCACGGTGGCCGTCGCCTCGCTCGAGACGGCGGAGCTGATCAAGCTCGTCGACAACACCTACCGCGATCTCACCTTCGGTTTCGCCAACGAGATCGCCAAGCTGTGCGGCCGTGCCGGCATCTCGGCCAACGAGGTGATTCGGGCCGGCAAGCTCGGCTATCCGCGCACCAACGTTGCCCGGCCCGGCCCCGTCGGCGGTCCATGTCTCGAGAAGGACCCTCACATCCTGGTCGAATCGGCCAAGCAGTGGGGCGTCGAGATGCCCATCACCCAGGCTGGGCGGCGCGTGAACGAGCTGCAGCCAGCCGACGTCGCGGCAAATGCCCGTGAATGGGCCTCCCGGCTTCCCGGCTTCTCGCCATCGCCCACGATCAGTCTGCTCGGGCTTGCCTTCAAAGGCGTCCCGCCGACCGACGACCTGCGCGGCACGATGGCGCTGCCGATCTTCCGCGAGCTCGAGCGGGCATTCCCCACGGCGCGGTTTCGTGGCTGCGATGCGGTGGTCGAGCCGGAGGCCGCGCGCGCCATGTTCGGCTTCGAGAGCTCGCGCTCGCTGGAGGCGGCATTCGACGGGGCGGATCTGGTCATGATCCTGAACAACCACCCGATCTTTCAGCAAATGGATTTGGGTGCCCTCGCCGCCTCGATGCGGCGTCCGGGCATCGTCTACGATCTTTGGAACATGCACGACGACATCGCCGACTCCATGCCCGAGGGCGTCGTAGCCCTCGCGCTCGGCAGCGAGCGCATCTAGGGAGCAGCAAGTGGCAAAACGTCGATACCTCGTCACGGGTGGCACGGGCTTCATCGGCTCATATCTCGTGCGGCGCCTCGTGGCCGACGGGCACGGCGTGCACGTGGCCGACAACGATCTGCGGGGCTCGCGCATCCGTCTGGCCGACGTCGTATCGAAAATCGAGCTGTTCCAGTGCGACGTCCGCGATCCGGATGCACTGACCGAGGCGGCGAAGGGCTGCGACTGCATCCTGCATCTCGCCGCGCTCAACGGCACCGAGAACTTCTACAAGCGCCCGGAGCTTGTGCTCGACGTCGGCATGCGCGGCATGTACGGCGCGCTCGAGGCGGCGCGGCGCAACGGCATCTCCGAGTTCGTGCTCGCCTCGTCGTCGGAGGTCTACCAGACACCGCCGGTGGTGCCGACGCCCGAGACCGTGCCGCTGATGATTCCCGACCCTTGGAATCCCCGCTATTCCTACGGTGGCAGCAAGCTGATCTCCGAGATCATGCTCGCCAACTTCAATCGCGACCTGTTCAAGAAGGCGCTCATCTTCCGCCCGCACAACGTCTACGGCGCCGACATGGGCTGGGAGCACGTCATCCCGCAGCTCGTGCTCAGGGCGCACGACCAGATCAAGAAGCACCCGGTGAGCAAGGTGCCGTTCACGATCCAGGGGACAGGCGCCCAGACGCGGGCATTCACGCATATCGACGATTTCGTCGATGGTCTGGTCACGATCGTCGAGAAGGGCGAGCACCGCAACGTCTACCACATCGGCGCACCCGAGGAGATCCGCATCGATCATCTCGTGAAGCTGATCTTCGAGTGGTTTGGTCGCGAGCCCGATATCGTCACGTCGCCGGAGCCCGCGGGCGCCACGCCGAGGCGTTGCCCCGATATCACGAAGCTGCGTGCGTTGGGCTTCGAGCCGAAGGTGCCGATCGCTGCAGGCATCCGCGATGTCGTCGCCTGGTACGTCGCGAACGAGAGCAAGCGCAGGAGTTGAAGTGGCGCTGACCAGACGCCTCGTCCGGCCCTTCGCCCGTGGAGCCCGACTCGCTTTGCGTCGCCTCGGCTACGACGTCGTGCCGGCTGACGCTCTCACCTCGCGTATCGACGTCAGGGCCCATTGGATTGCGGCGCTCGGTATCGATCTCGTTGTCGATGTCGGTGCGAACGACGGCCGTTTCGTCCGCTGGATGCGCGACAAGGGTTACGCCGGTCGCATCGTCTCGTTCGAGCCGCAGGCCTCTGCCTTCGCCGAATGCCGCCGCGCCTGTGCTGGCGACAGCCGATGGCGAGGCTTCCAGATGGCGCTTGGCGAGCGGCCGGGGGCGATGGAGATCCAGGTCGCGGGCAACTCGCTGTCGAGCTCCCTGCTGCCCATGCTGCAGTCCCACGTCGAGGCATTGCCGGAGTCCGCCGTGGTCACGACCGAGCGGGTCGAGGTGGCGCGGCTCGATGCCACGCTCGCACCGATGCTGGACGGAGCCTCCCGCCTCTATGCGAAGATCGATACGCAGGGCTTCGAGCTGCCCGTGCTGCGTGGCGCCACGGCGGTGCTCGGGCGCATTGCGCTGCTCGAGCTCGAGTTGTCGCTCGTGCCGCTCTACGCCGGCCAGGAGCTGATGCCGGAGGTGGTGGCCGAGGTCGCCCGGCTCGGGTTCACGCCGATCTGGATCGAGCAGGGTTTCTCCGATCCGCGCGCGGTCCGCATGCTGCAGGTGGACGGCATCTTCGTTCGCAACGACCTTCTACCGGGGACGCAGGCTGCATCATGACGACGATGATTCAGCGACTGAGGTCTCGGACCGGCGTCGCCGAAAGCGCGCTGTTCGTCATCGTTCTGGCCGCTGCCGTATATTTCCGGGCCGATCGGGCAGGCGCGGTGGCGCTCGCGAGCTCGCTTGCGCTGGCCGTGCTCGCCATTCGCATGTATCGGCGCCAGCTCGACCAGATGCAGCGTGTAGAGGACTACCTGCGTCAGATCGGGGAAACCGGCGCTCGCCTCGCCTCGAACGAGACCCAGCTCGCCGATGCCACGGCACAGCTGCGTGCCGTTGCCGTGCGGTTGGTTGAGGCGGAAGGCTGGATGCCTGAGACGCGCAATCGCCTTGGCGACATCGATAGCCGGCTGGGGGCGGCCGAGGCCGCGCTCGCCGACGTTTCCGGAAGCCTTCCCGAGTTGCGGACGCAGGTGGCTGCCGCCCACATGCGGCTGGCGGGCTCCGAGGCAGGACTGGCCGGCGTCGTGACGCAGCTCGCAGCCGATCGCGCGCGGGTGGATGGCCTAGAGGCGAGCGCCACCACCGATCGCGCTCGGCTCGATGGTCTCGAGGCAAATGCCACGACCGATCGCGCGCGACTGGCTGGCATCGATGCCATCGGAGCTGAGCTGGCGGCCGGCCGAACACGGGTCGACGGACTCGAATCCCGGCTTGCCGCGGAAAGCGGTCGCATTGGCGGCACGGAGGCGCAGCTCGGCGAGCTGACAACCCGGCTCACGACGGCAGAAACGCGCCTCGCGCCGTCGACGCGCACGTTCAACATCACCGAGCGGCGTCTTGTGGCGCTCGAGGGGGACTCCACGCGGCTGCGTGTCGGTCTCGTCGGCCTGGCGCGCTTCGGCCGCTTCCCGCCGACCTTCTACGCCGCCTCGACGTTCGATCCCGAGGCCGATCTGCTCGCCGTCATCGTGCGCCATGTGGCATCCAGGCGGGCCATCGATGTCGGCGCCAACCGCGGCGAGTTTTCCGCAGCCCTGCGCAATGCCGGCTTCACAGTCGACGCTTTCGAGCCGCTCCCCGAGCTCGCCGCCGAGCTGCGCGGCCGTTTCGCCGACGATCAGGGCGTGCGCATTCATCAGCTCGCATGCTCCGACGTAGACGGCTCTGCCGAGCTTCATCTCGTCGAGAGCCGCCAGGGAGCCAGCAGCGACGACACGCTGTTCTCGTCCCTGGCCACACATCCCGCCTTCGATGGTTTCGAGTTCTCTCGCCGCATCGAGGTATCGACCCGCCGCCTCGCCACCGTCTTCCCCGAGGCCGAGCACCGCGCCTTCGGCCTCCTCAAGACCGATGCCGAGGGGCAGGACAAGCGCGTGCTCGCCGGCGCCGATGGCCTTGCGGCCGAGGTGCTGCTGGTCGAGTTCTGGGACGCGGCGCACGTCTTCAATCAGGGCAAGGTCGAGAACACGCTGGCAGACTACCTGTCGACCGTCGACCGGACGCGATACCCTCACCACATCGTCATGTGGCGGCAATCGACGTCCGGCGAGTTCGGGCTCGCCGTCGACGCCAGCGAGACGCCGAAGGAAAGCTGGGGAAACATTCTCTTCACCGCGAACGAGGCCCTGATGGAGGCTCTCGTGGCGTGGGGCCGGCGAGCATATGGCGCGAACCGGGTCGACGGAGCACTGCGGCCGGTGTCGCAAGCTGGCGAATCGGCCCGGCTCACCGAGGCTCTGAGAACGACGGGAACATAGATCATGAGACGGCGACCAGAGCTTTCGACGCGCACCTGGGGCGCCCGGGAAGATGCAACGAGGCTATTGCTATGAGGGATTTACTCGCGAGTGCCGTCCGGCCGATTCGCCGCCTGCTTCCCCGTTATGCACCTTGGCTGGCGTCGGCGGTCCCGCAGCCGGCGAAAGCCATCGCCGCGGTGAACAGCCTCCTGAAGCCGAGGCGAGAGGTCGATCTCGTCATCTCGCCGAACGAGATCAGCTTCGCACACGGCACCGGCGTGTTGATGGCCCGCCTGCTCGAGGGGCGGCCGGATCTCCTGCATATGCGCTCCCGCACCAACTACGGCGGCAGCAATCGCATCGACGCCGTCGAGCATCTCGTGCTGCCGGATCTCATGGAGGACCGCCGCGAGATTTTCTCGATCGTCGGCAGCTGGCTCGCCGACTACAAGGTGCGGTCGATCATCTGCGTCCCCTACTTCGAGACGGACCTCACCCTTGCCGTCGCGGCGCAGGCCATCACCGGCGCACCGATGGGCATTTGGGTGATGGACGACAACTGCCTCGAGAACACGGGCATTCAACGGCCGCTGATGGCGGAGGCCATCGATCGGGCATCGGCGCTCTTCGCCATCTCTCCCGAGCTCAAGCTCCGCTACCAGGACGAGTTCGGCAAGTCGATGGCCGTGCTGCCGCCGTTGGTCGCGCCCGCGCTGCTGCGCACCGAGCCGAGCCCGCCTCCGGCAGGGCGGAGCCTCGTCATTATCGGTAACGTATGGAGCGTCGAGCTGCTCGAGCTCACCGTGCGGACCATCGAGAAGGCTGGCCTTGCGGTCACCTGGTTTGCCTCCAATCCTGGCCAGTGGCTGGGCGCCCTCACCATTCCCGAGCTGGCGCGCCGCGGGGTCACGGTCGTGGAGGGTGATGCGCCCGACAAGGTGCGCGACGCCGTGCTCGGTGCGGTCGCCGTCATCGTCCCGAGCGATTCCGGCGCGGCCGGCGAGCATGCGGCCGCGTTGGGCGCCATGAGCCTGCCGACCCGCATGCCCTTCACGCTGGCGACCACGGGCACCCCCATGATCGTGCTCGGGCGGGTGGGCACGGCGGCTGCGAGATTCGTCGAGCGGTTCGGGGTCGGCTCTGTCGTGCCCTACGACGCGGCGGAGCTGAAGAAGGCCGTCGACAGGCTGTCCGACGCCAAGGTTCAGTCGGAGTTGCGCGCCCGCGCGGCCTCTGTCGCGCAGCGGTTCTCCTTTGCCGGCGCCGGCGACTTCGTGATGAAGGCCATCGCCGACAATGGCCGCTGGCCCGACGATCGTTTCGAGAGCCTCTTCCCGGGCGACGTCAAATCATTCTCTTATTTCTGCGACAAGCCGGCGCCCGCTCAGTACGCCAAGCACTTCGGCGAGGTGGTCAGCCTTTGCGACCGGCTGAAAGCGATCGGCTTCACGCCTGACTGGATTCTCGACATCGGCGCCTCGACGGCCATCTGGTCGCACGCCGTATCCTCGGTCTATACGGACGTGCGCTTCGTGCTCTGTGATCCGCTCTTCTCGCGCTACCCCAAGGTGTGGACCAAGCCCAACTTCGAGCTGGTGGAGGCGGCGATCGGCGAGAAGCGGGGCGAGGCGACATTCTCCGTATCGAGCGACCTCTACGGCTCCTCGCTCATCACCGTCTCGGAGATCGTCGCCGTCACCGATCGCATCACGGTGCCGATCCGCACCGTCGACGAGATCGCGGCCGAGAAGAAGCTCGCGGGCCGCGGTCTTCTCAAGATCGACGTGCAGTTTGCCGAGCATCTTGTCGTCGAAGGCGCGCTCGAGACGCTGCGGAGCGGCGTCGATGTCGTCATTCTCGAGCTGACGCTGCCTCGCGTGCACCCGAGCGCGAAAACTCTGCTCGAGATGATGGTGCGCATGGACGAGCTGGGCTTTCGTCCCTTCGACCATGTCGGCGGCTGGCGCTTGCCGAGCACGGGCGAGCTCGAGCAGCTCGACATGGTGTTCGTGCGCAAGGGATTGCGCGGCACGATCCAGTCTGCGGCTTGACCGCTGCAGGAGGATCGCACGGAGCGCCGGGCCGGAGCTCCGTCAGTTGAGCGCGGCCCGTTTGGCCTTGTCTGTCTGGCACTGGCCCTCGCCGCCCATCTGCGAAGGGCATGTGATGCACTCGGGAATGAGCGGCCCCACTTCCAGCGTGCGCCGCAGA
>JBFWQN010000109.1:0-12138 GCA_050249405.1 Hyphomicrobiaceae bacterium
ATCACCATCGCCGCGGCCAAACCTGCGACCGTCACCATCGCCGCGGCCGGCTCTATCGCCGTCGCCTCCGCCGATCCTCGGTCCACCACCACGACCCGACCGAGCCTCGCCGCCGCCGGATCGGCCGCCCGGCCCGATTGCCGAGCCACCACCGTCCCCTCGTCCACCAAAGCTCGAGCCACCGCCACGGCCCGGTCCAGGTCCAGGACCACCCCCACCGCCGCCAGGGCTCAGACTTGGCCCGCCACCGCCACCACCCCCTCGGCCGCCGCCGCCGCCGCCGCCACCGCCCCCTCCGCCGCCATCACGCTGTGCGAGCTGGAGTGGCTCTTTCGAAGGTCCTGGCAAAGTCTGGGCCTGGGTGGATGAGAGCAATGCAAAGACGCCGACTGCGCCCATCAACCATCGTGTGCAGGAATTGGAACGCATGCCATCTCCTCGGGCTGCAATGCGGGATTCGATGCACAACGTCACGGTCACGGCCGCGTTCCCGTGCAGGACGTGCACGTATCGCCGCAGTGCCTTCGAGATATGCCGGTCTAGCCGCCGGTGACGCTCATATGGCGCTGCACCGCGGGCTTTCGCGTCCGGCGGTCGATGACGAAGTCGTGGCCCTTGGGCTTGCGGGCGATGGCCGCATCAATGGCGGTGGACAGCAGGGCGTCGTCGGGCGAGGCGCGCAAGGGCGCGCGCAGGTCGGCGGCATCCTCCTGACCGAGGCACATATACAGCGTGCCGGTGCAGGTGAGGCGAACGCGATTGCAGCTCTCGCAGAAATTGTGCGTCATCGGCGTGATGAAGCCGAGGCGGCCGCCAGTCTCCTTCACGCGCACGTAACGAGCCGGGCCGCCGGTGCGATATGGGATGTCCTCGAGGGCGAACCGGTCGAGCAGGCGCGCGCGCACGATCGACAGCGGCAAATACTGATCGGTGCGATCGCCGTCGATGTCGCCGAGAGGCATGGTCTCGATAAACGTGAGGTCGTAGCCGCGGCCGTGGGCGAAGCGCAGCAGCGTCTCGATCTCGTCCTCGTTGACGCCCTTCAGTGCCACCGCGTTGATCTTGACCTCGAGGCCGGCCTTGTCGGCGGCGTCGAGCCCCGCCATGACCGTCGGCAGCTCGCCCCACCGGGTGATGGCGCGGAACTTTGCCTCGTCGAGGGTATCGAGCGAAACGTTGATGCGGCGCACGCCCGCCGCCCGGAGGTCGGCGGCGTATTTGCCGAGCTGGCTGCCGTTGGTGGTGACGGTCAGCTCGTCCAGCGTGCCTGCCTCGAGGTGCCGGCCAAGGCGCTGGAACAACCACATGATGCTCTTGCGCACCAGCGGCTCGCCGCCGGTAATGCGCAGCTTGCGCACGCCCTTCGCCACGAATGCCGAGCAGAGACGATCCAGCTCCTCCAACGAGAGGAGGTCCTTTTTCGGCAGGAACGTCATGTGCTCGGACATACAATAGACGCAGCGGAAGTCGCACCGGTCCGTCACCGAGACGCGCAGATAGGACACATGCCGGCCGAACGGGTCGATCATGGGAGCGGCGGTGGCGGACGATGGCTCAAGCACGGCGTGCCTCTGCTCGGATGTCAGTCGATATGTCCGTTCATATAGCATGCCCTGCAGCAATTCCGAGTGGCCAAGTTGGCATTTCAGCCATTCGCGCGCCGGGCGACAGAGGCGCTCAGCCAGAGAGCAGCCGGCCGACTGCATCGGCATAGACGCGAGCACCGAACACGATGTCGTCGTCGGAGGTGTTCTCGGTCCAGTGATGCGAGATGCCGCCAATGGACGGGACGAACATCATGCCTGCCGGCATAACGGCCGAGAGAACCTGCGCGTCGTGACCGGCCCCTGACGGCATGCGCGTGTGACAGCCGGGTTGCAGAGCCTCGGCGGCGCCTTCGACGGCGTTCTGGAAACTTTCGGCCATGGCGGCGGGCACGCCTTTGCGCACCTGCTCCAGCGACACGCGGCACGGCCCGTCCCGGTCGGCGTCGGCGACGAGGTTGTGCAAAGCCGACTCCAGCCGCTCGAGCGTCGCGAGGTCGGTGTCGCGGAACTGGAACAGCATCTCGGCGCGCCCGGGGATGATGCTCGGGTCGCCGGGGTAGAGGGTGATGCGGCCGGTCGTCCAAACAGTGCGCGGACCGCAGAGGGACGGAAACAGCCGGTCGATGGCCATGACGAGGCGCGCGCAGGCCACGCCGGCATCGCGGCGGATCGCCATGCGGGTGGTGCCGGCGTGGTTCTGGGTGCCTTCGAACGTGATGCGGAAATTGCGGCTGCCGACTATGGCCGTCACCACGCCGATGCGCAGCTTGTGGGCCTCGAGCCAGTCGCCCTGCTCGATGTGCGCCTCGAGAAAGCCGACGTAGCGCGAAGGGTCGACAGTGACGCGCGGGCGCCCGGCAAGGCCCGCCTCGGCGAGCGCGGTGCGCATGGGCTTGCCGTGGGTGCGGTCGACGGCGGCGTCGATGTCGGCCTCCGTCACCTTGCCGGTCGCCGAGCGGCTGCCGAGGAAGTGGCCGAAGTGGCCTTCCTCGTCGCACCAGGCGGCGACATCGACGCCGGCACTTGCCTTGGACAGTGCCGCATCGGCCTTCACCGCGCGCGCCGCCTCAAGCGCGTAGATGACGCCCAGTGGCCCGTCGAGCCAGCCGGCGTGGTTCTGGCTCTCGAGGTGCGAGCCGCCGAGCAGGCGCTTGCCGCTGCCCGAGGCCTTGCCGAGCACGTTGCCAATTCCGTCGATGACCGTCTCATGGCCGAGCGCATCGAGCTCGCCTTTCAGCCAGTGGAGCGAGGCGACGTGCTCCTTCGTGAGCGCGGGCCTGTGCACGCCGGTCTTGTAGGCGCCGATGGAGCGCAGGTGGCGGAGGTCACGCAGGACGCGGTCGCCGTCGATTTGGGGCATCGGCCTCAGCTCCGGGATTTCAGGCTTGCGAGGTCCGCAGAATACTCGTCCGCGCAGAAGGTGCCGCCCTGATAATGCTCGGCGGCGGGATGCTTCTGTGTCGCGGGTGGATCGGCGGCGAGCACCTCGGCGGCGTAGTCCTCGGAGCGCCCCTGTGGCCGGTAGCCCAGCTCGACGGCGCGGCTGTTGTCGTACCAGGAGCGCTCGTTGTCCGAGACACCATACATCACCTCGTAGACGAGGCCGGGGCGCTCCAGGCCGATGCGAATGAGCTGCACCAGATCGTCCGGCCTGATCCAGATCGCGAGGCGGCGCTGGTCGAGGGGCTTCTCGCCCACATTGCCGATGCGCAGCGACGTGACGCCGATGCCGTGCTTGTAGGCGTACATGGCGCCGAGGCCCTCGCCGAACAGCTTCGAGACGCCATAGCGGCTGTCGGGGCGCGGGATCACATCGGTCGGGATCGTGGTCTCGCGCGGATAAAAGCCGACGGCGTGGTTGGACGTGGCGAAGACGACGCGCTTCGCGCCGGCCTTCCGCGCGGCCTCGAACAGGTTGTAGCAGCCGACGATGTTGGCCTCGAGGATCGCCTCCCACGGCGCCTCTCCCGAGCGACCGCCGAGGTGGATGATGCCTTCGACGCCCTGGCAGGCGCGCTCGATCTCGGCGGGCTTCGAGATGTCGGCCTGGATGAAGGTCTCGTCCGGCCGGAGATCCTTCGGCGCGCGGATATCGGAGAGCACGAGGCCCGGATAGACCGGCGGCAGAAGCTTGCGCAGGAAGCCGCCGATGTTGCCGGCGGCGCCGGTGAGGAGAACGCGTTGCATGAGGCCTCGCGGGGCGATGGGAAACGAGGCTCGATGGTAGAGGAAGAGCAAAAGGGGGCAAGAGGCGGGGCCGCGAGCAGTCTGCGCGAGGGCTCCAACTCAATTCAGCAACGCTCGCTACATTGCCGCCTCGACTGCCTGGAAGGAGCTCAAAGCCTCACGAGGTCTGCTTCGCGAAAAGCATCCGCTTCAAAAGTCCATCCTTCGCGAGACAGTGATGACCTAAGACAATCCCGAGATGAAGGCCAAGCGGAAGAAGCAAGGCAATGCCGGTTGCGACGTGGACGAAACGGGCCATCCCGGCCAGCAAAGCCCATTCGCCGATCGGATTCGGCAAATCGACCAAACCGAAAAGGCGCACGCCATAACCGCCAGCCATGACAAAGACCAGACCGCTCACCGGCATCAGAAACATAACAACATACAAAAGCTGCTCCATCCGATGGATCAGCTGCTGCTCCAGCGGACTTAGCGTCGTGGCCCAAGGCGGCAATTCGCCGACCCTGCGATTGAGCAAGCGCATCACGGCAAACGCCAGCGCAATCAGGCCCACCGACTTGTGCCAATTATAGTATGTGGCCTGCGACAGCCCGAGAGTCGTTCCGGCATCGCCCGTCCGCAGCATGATGGCAGCGCCCACGTATTGGAACGCGAAAATGACGACGATCGCCCAATGCAGCAGCTTGGCCAGCGCGCCGTACCCGTGACGGCTATTGAACAGTCCCATGACCGTGGTCCTCCCGCTGCATCCCCACGCCTCCGTAGGCGACGCCCGAGAGCTCGGCGACGTCCTTTTTCCAGGTCGTCAGGTCGTCGATGGAAAACTGCGACACGTGAGCGTGTCCGCAGGCGCGCGCCATCACTTGCATCAGATGAGCCGACGCTTCGAGGAAGTTGGCCAGCTGGCGTGCCGACTTCTCGATCACGAGGCGGCTAACGAGATGCGGCTTCTGCGTTGCGATTCCGACCGGGCAATTGTCGGAGTGACACGCACGCATGGCTATGCAGCCGATCGCCTGCATGGCGGAGTTCGACAGTGCTATCGCATCGGCGCCGAGCGCCATCGCCTTGACGAAGTCGGCGGGCGTTCTGAGACCACCCGTAATGATGAGCGTGACGTCGCCTCGTGCCGAGCGGTCGAGATGCCGGCGCGCCCGCGCCAGCGCCGGGATGGTCGGAACCGAGATGTTGTCGCGAAAGATCAAGGGCGCCGCCCCAGTGCCGCCGCCGCGACCATCGAGAATGATGTAATCCACGCCGACCTCCAGCGCCGCATCGATGTCCTTCTCGATATGCTGGGCAGAAAGCTTGTAGCCGACAGGAATGCCGCCGGTGTAATCGCGAACCTCATCGGCAAAAGCACGGATTTGCCTGACTTCGGTCCAATCCGGGAACCGCGCCGGTGAGATCGCATCCTTGCCTTCCTCGAGGCCGCGCACGACAGCGATCTTGCCTCGCACCTTCGCGCCGGGGAGGTGGCCGCCAGTACCGGTCTTGGCGCCCTGGCCACCTTTGAAGTGAAAAGCCTGGACGCCAGCCAGCTTATCCATGGAGAAGCCGAAACGTGCCGATGCCAGCTCATAGAAATATCGAGAGTTGGCGGCTTGCTCCTCGGGAAGCATGCCGCCTTCGCCGGAGCAGATACCCGTGCCTGCCAGCTCCGCACCTCGCGCCAGCGCGACCTTCGCCGGCTGCGACAAGGCACCGAAGCTCATATCCGAAACGAGCAAGGGAATGGCGAGCCGCAGCGGCTTTCGTGCCTTGGGCCCAATCACGACATCGGTGCCCACCGCATCGCCGTCCAGCAGCGGCGGCTTATGCAATTGCGCCGTGAGAATTTGGATATCGTCCCATGTGGGCAATTGCGCTCGCGGCACGCCCATTGCCTCGATGGCGCCGTGATGGCCCGTGCTCGCCAATCCATTGCGGGCATAGCCCAGGATGAGGCTATTGTGCGGCTCCTCGGGCGTGCCGTGGCTGGTATCTGCATAGAGGCCAAGATAGCTTCCGCGATCGAACGGCTGCGGATGCTTCTTGCCCCATGCAGCGATCTCGTCCGCGTCGACACGCACCTCGCCATCCTCGATCCAAGCGGTGAAGCGGGGAAGAACCTCCTCGTTGTTGTACTCCGATACGCCGGTATCGAGCCGATAGTCCCAGTTGTGCAGACCGCAGAATAGATTGTTGCCTTTGACGAATCCGTCGGCCATGAGCGCGCCGCGATGCAGGCATCGTCCGTAGAGCACAGAAACACGGTCGTCGAAGCGAACGACGACGAGATCGACCTCTCCGACCAGTGCATAGGCCGGGACCCGATCCTCGAGATCGGCGAGCTTTGCCACCGCAACGGCCTGCATCGGTCCTCCAGCATTGCTCCCGGCACGTGCGTTGTGCTCGGATTCTCGGGCGATGACCAAGCTACCCGCATCGCCGACGATCCGCGGGACGAATTCATCCGAGAGGTAAAACGCGACCGCCCCGTGGACTTTCGACAGTAGCTCGGGACGGTCGCTAGCGACCCATTTTGAAAAACTCGTCGTTGGGGCGCATGCCGGTGACGTTGGCCATGCGGTTCGACATGGCGAAGAAGGCGGCGATGGCGGTCATGTCCCAGACGTCCTCCTGGGTCCAGCCATGCGCCTTGACGGCTTGGATGTCGGCGTCGTCGACCTCGGCGGAGCGGAGCGCCACCTTCATGGCAAAGTCGAGCATGGCGCGCTGCCTCGAGGTGATGTCGGCCTTGCGGTAGTTGACCGCCACCTGATCGGCGATGAGCGGGTTCTTCGCCCTGATGCGCAGGATGGCGCCGTGGGCCATGACGCAATACTGGCATTGGTTGGCGGCGCTGGTGGCCACGACGATCATCTCGCGCTCGGCCTTGGTGAGACCGCCGGGCTTGTCCATCAGCGCGTCGTGGTAGGCCATGAAGGCACGGAACTCGTCCGGCCGATGGGCCAGCACCAGGAATACATTGGGAATGAAGCCCGATTTCTCTTGCACCGTCTCGATGCGCTGGCGCACGTCGTCGGGGAGATCGGCGAGCTTGGGCACGGGAAAGCGGCTGATGGCGGGCGCAGTCATGGTTCACTCCTGAGAGGGACTCGGGCGAGGCCCCGGACAATGGTCGCGCGGACGATAGCCGCTGGCGCGCGCGCTGGCAGCCGATATCCGTCGCCGCCCGAAAGGGCTCGTCGGGCGCTCGGACAACCGGGCCCGATGCTTCAGCGCACCAGCATGTGACGGCCAAAGCGCTCGGTGTGTGCGATGAGACCGTCCACGTCGCCCAGATACTGGACCACATAGTCGGCGAAGCTTCGCCAGTGGGCGATGGCGTCCTCGCGGCCGGCTCGGCCGCGATAGTAGTCGTCGACGACGCGCAGGAGATCGAGGAGCGCCTCTTTGTGCTGCACATCGGCGCGGCGAACGTGATCGATCAGGGCGGCGAGATCGCGGGCGGGGTCTTCTCGGGGCGGGCCCGTTGGCGACGTGGCCGGCAAGGCAACCGGCTCGCGCGCGATGGCCGGTTGCATGGTCTCGGCCACAGGCGAGGCACGCACGTCGCCAGGATGGCCAATCTGAAGTGGCGGCTGGTGCGCATGAGCCGGGAGATGCGCCGCTCCGGACCGCAAGCGCGCAACTGCAGCCGCGTCGAGGCCCTGCTGGCCCTCCGGCACGGTAAACCCTGTCCGGGGCGCATGCCCATTGGCGTAAGGACGTGTCACTGGTCCGGTATGGGGCTGACTGATCTCTGCCGTGGGGTGACCGCGTGTCATCGGCGCAGCCCCCTGATGTGGAAGCCCGATCGGGGCACCGGTGCGCGGCGCAAGCGCGGGGAGATCCGCGGCAGGCAGAGCCTGCGCTGTCGCCGCCGCGTGGGGCATGCCGGAAGACGGGAATGGAGGGCCAGCCATCTCCATTGCGTGCTTGATTTTCAAGACCAGGGCGGCAGCCGCTTCCTCGGTCGCAGCCGGCAAGGTGATGCGAGCTCCATCCGACGTGCGGACGATCAGCTGGCGGCGCGCGAACAGCACGAGAAAAAGACCAATCCCGATCAGCGCGAAGCCGATCCATAGCGGCAGCGAGCCGCCACCCTTCAAGGCAAAAGCGGCGAGGCCCTTCGTGACGACCTCGCTCAGTGGAAGAGCTGTGCCGACGAGCAGGACGACGAGCCCAAGCAGCCGCAGCGGATGCGTCGTCTCGCGACCGGCGCTGACGACGTGGTGCAGTTGAATCACCTTGTCGCCCAAGTCGACGACCTTGGGAGTGACCTCCAGCCTGGATTGAGACTCCGCCATCCTGCACTCTCGGCTCGAGGTCGCGCCTACTGGCCCAAGTTAGGCTCAGAATAGGTCGATTTCGGGGTCCAGCGCCAGCGAACTGCGGAATATCTTACCCGCCGACAGCGCCCCCGCTCAGCCGTGGCTCGTCTTGGCCACCCACTCGTCATCCTCCTGGGCGCGGCGCTCGAACATGAGGAAGTCGTAATATCCGCAACGGCCTGCGCCTGGATACTCGCGGCAGACGGCAGGCCGTGCGTCATAGACCGTGCACGCGCGGCGCGTGGTGTCGAAGAAACGGCAAATCTTTCCGAAGTGGGGATCGGCCTTGCGGCGCAAGGCATATTTTGCGCCGTGAGCTGCTTTCGTGAACTTGCGGGCCGCCTGCTCAACGGAGAGACCGAAATGTCTGGCGAGCCGCTGGACGTCGCTCTGCTGGAGCTTGATCAACGGATAGCTGCAGCAATAGCCGGGACACTTCTTACAGTTGTATTGCACCATTGTGCACGCACCCGAGGAGCGACCGGATCACTGAGACGGGCCGCAGGGCTCGCGCTGCCTCCCATCCCCACGTATGGTGCGCGCCGGCTTGTCCGGCAAAAGCCGCCCGCATCCACCAATATGATACCCGATGGAGGACAAATGTCGCTGTTCGATCTCAAAGGGCGCGTCGCGCTCGTCACCGGCGGCAACGGCGGCATCGGGCTCGGGATGGCCCGAGGCATGGCTGCGGCGGGCGCCGACATCATGGTTGCGGGCAGGCAGGCGGCCAAGTCCGAGGCGGCAGCGGCGGAGCTCGCCAAGCTCGGCGTCAAGACCGCCGTGGTCGAGGTGAACGTCGCCGACGAGGCGTCGGTGGCCTCGATGATCGCCGAGACGGCGAGGCGAATGGGCCGCATCGACATTCTGGTCAACAATGCCGGCATCAATATCCGAAAGCGTCCCGAGCAATACAAAATCAGCGAATGGCGCGAGGTGCTTTCGATCAATCTCGACGGGGCATTCTATTGCTCGCAGGCCGTGCAGCCGCTGATGAAGGCGCAAGGCGGCGGCAAAATCATCAATATCGGATCGATGATGTCGATCTTCGGAGCGGCTTTCGCGGCGCCCTATGCATCGTCGAAAGGCGGCATCGTCCAGTTGACGAAGGCGCTCGCCACCGCCTGGGCGGTCGACAACATTCAAGTCAACGCCGTGCTGCCGGGATGGATCGACACCGAGCTGACGCAAAAGGCCCGCGAGCAGGTCGACGGGCTGCACGACAACGTGCTTCGGCGGACGCCCGCAGGCCGCTGGGGAGAGCCCGGCGACTTCGAGGGCGTTGCCGCTTTCCTGGCCTCGAGGGCATCGGATTTCGTCACTGGCACCGCCATCGCCGTCGACGGTGGCTTCTCGATCCAGGGCTGATCGGGATCGCAGCCGTCGCAAGACGTCAGCGATTGCCGCGCTCGAGTTGCCGCATGGCACGCTGCAGCTCGGCCGCGGCCTCGGGCGGCAGCGTGATATTGCCGCTGCGAAGCTCCTGCTCCAGCTTGCGGGCGATCTCGGTCGCTGCCTCACGCAGCGACTGCTGATCGTTGACGGATGGCAGGGAAGGGAGGGACGTAGGCAACGCCGACCTGCCGGCGCCAGGGGATCGCTCTACCGAGCCCTGCCGATCCATCTCGGTTGCAGCGACAGCCGGTGCCTCAGGCGCCGCCGGGCGCGCCCGGCCTGTCGCCTCGACAGCAAGCTCGTGCAGGCCGAGCATCCCCATCAGGGTCGTCGGCACGGTCGTCTCTAGCGACACCTCGACGAAGCTGCGATCATTGGGCAGCGTCAAGCGATGGGGAAGGCCCACCAGATGAGGCGGGAGGTTGGCTGCCAACATCGCTGCCACCTGACGCTCGATCACCTTGCGATCGTCGAGCAGATGACGACTTGCGGCCTGGGCGGCGGCGCTCGCTGCCGCCTGCAACGTGCCGCGCACCTTGCCGGCTCGCTGATAGTCGATGGCCGCCGCCGTTATACCGATGACCGGCACGACGATGGCCGCGAAGATGATGGCAACGGTTCCCCGCTGGGCGCGGCCGAAGCCTCGGAGCAGCCGTTGCGGACCTCGAGCCGACATGAGTACGCCCTCCTCGCCTGAGCTCAGCAGCCTGTGCGGAAAGTCGTGAGCGGAGCGTTACAGCGGGCGGGCGGCGTCGGGTCGTGCTTTCGCGAGTGTTGACGCCTGTCGTCTGCAGGACGCCGGTGCCTACGCACTCGTGATACGCCGTTATCGACATGTCATGCGGCGAGCTTGCGAAATGGCGTTTCTATGCGACCGGGGCCACTGGACGCCGCAACAAGAGCAACAGGGCCCCACTCGCCTTGCCAGAGAACGGAGTGGGTGATCATGCTGCTTCAGCGGTGGCTGATGGTCTTGTCGGCAATCCTTGCCCTGGCGCCGGCCGTGCCGGCACGGGCGGCGCCGGCAGAGACCGCCTTCGATGCGCTGCTTGCGGAGTACGTCTCCGAGCAACCGGACGGAATAAATCGGGTCGACTATGCCCGCTGGTCGATGACCAGGAAGGATCGCGACCACCTGCACGAGGTCATCGCCGACCTTGAGACGCGCCAGCCTTCCCGCATGACGCGTGACGAGTACCTCGCCTACTGGATCAACATCTACAATGCCGTCACGCTCCAGGTGGTGCTCGGTGCCTATCCCGTCGCGTCGATCCGAGACATCAGAAGCGACGGGCTGCTCGATCCGAAGGCCTATTTCGGACCATGGCGCACCAAGCGCGTGACGGTCGAGGGGCGCCGCTACTCCCTGGACGACATCGAGCACGTGGCGGTGCGCCCCGTCTCGAAAGATCCTCGCGTTCACTATGCCGTCAACTGCGCGTCTCTCGGCTGCCCGAGCCTGCGTCCCAGGGCCTGGCGGGCCGCGACGCTGGCTGTTGACCTCGACCAGGCAGCCCGTGCCTTCATCAACAACCCGCGCGGCGTCCGCATCGTCGGTCCGGGCAAGCTGCACGTATCGAGCATCTACACGTGGTTCGAGAGTGACTTCGCTTCCGATGGCGGCGTCCTCGCCCATGTGCGCAAGTTCGCCGATCCGCCGCTCGCCGATGCGATCGATCGTGGCGCCAGCATCGTCGACAGCAGCTACGACTGGACCTTGAACGAGAGCGCCCCCAGGGCACCGAGAAGCTGACGTGGCGCCCGCCGCCAGATGTCGCGCGGCCTCGGCCGACAGCGCGGCCTCCCTACGCCTGCTGGCGGCGGCGGGCGCTCTGCTCGTCGCAAGCGGATTCGCTCTGCTCTGGGCCGTGCGTGACCTGACGCACGCACGCGCCGATACGGTGGCCGCGGTGCTACCGCTGATACTGGGGCTCTCGGTGCCCGCTGCGGCCGGCCTGGCGCTCTCGCCGCGCCTCGCTCGCCTTCCCGACCGCGGCCCGGCGCTTCTCATCGTGGTGCTGGTCGGGTTCGCGTTACGCATCCTCTGGCTGGGCCAACCAGGCCCTCTCGAGGACGACTACAACCGCTACATGTGGGACGGAGCCGTCCTGGCCGCGGGCCTCGATCCCTACGCCGTGGCGCCCGCCGCTGTCATCGCGCACCCGGATGCCTACCCGCACTACGCAGCGCCTAGAGCCCGCGCCGGCAGCGTCATGGCGGCCATCAACTTCCCTGAGGTTCCGACCATCTACC
Source organism: Hyphomicrobiaceae bacterium (assembly GCA_050249405.1). Classification (GTDB taxonomy): domain Bacteria; phylum Pseudomonadota; class Alphaproteobacteria; order Rhizobiales; family Hyphomicrobiaceae. The sequence continues at coordinate 11,699 of JBFWQN010000109.1, forward strand.
CCGGTACGGCCCTGGCGGCCTTCGGCCTCGCCAGCCTGATCGCGCCCTTCGATCTGGACGGCTTGCGCATCGTGCTGCTCGCGGCCGAGTGCGCGACCCTCGCCTTGTTGCTGGCACTCCTGCCGAGGCTCGGCGCCTCGCGGCTCCACGCGGCGCTCTACTGGTGGAATCCGCTCGCCGCCTACATGACCGTCGGCATCGCGCACATCGACGCGCTGCTTCCGCCTCTCGTGCTGGCTGCTATTTGGCTTTCACATGCGAGCCGGCACACTGCTGCGCTCGCCGTGCTCGGACTCGCCGCCGGCGTCAAGGTCTGGCCAGTGCTGCTGGCGCCGCTGAGGGTGCGGCCGCTGCTTGGTGATCCACGACGGCTGCTGCCGGCTGCGGCGGTGCTCATACTGGTGCTCGCCGCAACTCTCGGGGCGGTCCTCGTCGCAGCA
>JBFWQN010000110.1:0-12077 GCA_050249405.1 Hyphomicrobiaceae bacterium
ACATCCTGCTGGTGCTCGAGGGCCGCCTCGAGACCGAGCTTGCCGACGGCCGCCGCGTGACGCTGCTACCAGGGCAGAGCTATCAGGTCGCCGATGCCGCCGAGCCGCACCGCTCGCGCACCGGGCCCGAGGGGGCGCGGCTGTTCATCGTCGACTGACCGGTCGACAGGGATGCGGCTGCGGCCTCAGCGGCGCCGGACGAGACGCTCGTCAGTGGCAAGCACACGCAGCAGGCCGAGAAGGTCCTGCTCGTCCTTCTGGGCGAAGGCGAGCAGCATGCGTCTGAGCAGCGGATCGTCACCCGGCTCCTCGTTGCGCCCCATGTAGTAGCGATAAAGCTGACGCACGAAACACTGCTTCAGCATCATCGAGCCGGTGAGCGCTCGCAGCGCCTCCACCGGTCCGGATGTCTCGACCGGCTCCTCGTCGAGGAAGTCGATGGCGATCTTCGCGTCGATCGGGAAGTTGTTGTCGAGCGCGCGCCAGCGGCCGATGGCATCCCACGGCTCCTGGAAAAAACCGAAGCGGTCGATCTTCTTGTGGCAGCCGACGCAGTCGCGCGGCGCCGTAGCCTTCTCGATGCGCGCGCGCTCGGTCGTCGTGGTGGTGCCGTACAGCGTCTTGGAGAGGCCCGGCGGCGGGGGCTCCAGCTCCATGCACATCACCTTGCGCACCCAGAACACACCCCGCTTGACGAGCCGCGTCGAGTCCGGCCCCGAGTGCGAGGCGATCACCGCCGGCTGCGAGAAGATGCCGAGTCGCTGTCCGGCATCGACCGCGACCGGCCTTGCCGCATCCGTCCAGGCGGCCGGGATCGCATAGATCGGCGCGAGGGCCGGCGGCACCACGGCTTTTCCCGCCTGCGTGATGTCCTTGAGGCTCGGCCTCGGCTGCGTCAGCGCCGCCTCGAGAAACGCCTCCGTGGCCCGCGTCATGGCGGTGGCCACCTCGGGCGTGAACTCGGGGAAGGCCTCCCGCGAGATGGCGTACTCGCCCGGCTCCCGGATCTCGAGCCAAGCCTTGAAGAAACGGACGAGCTTGGCGCGTGCCTCGGGCGAGGTCACGATCCGCTCGGCGAGCGCCGCCCGGTCGGCCGCGGTCGCGAGATACTTGGCGGCTCCGGCGGATTCGAGCCCCAGCTTCGCGGGCGGCACGTCGGCGAGCGTGTAGGCGAGCGCCTCGAGCTGCTCGGCGGGTGCGAGCAGCCCCGTCGCGTCGATGCTCAGCTCCCTTCGAAACAAAAAATCGGGGGAGTTGAGCACGATCTCCACCAGCTCGCCTGCGGCCTGCCCAGGCCCGCCGGTCTTCAGCCCGTCCACATAGTGTCTTGCCAGCTTCTCGACCTTGGCTGCCGGCGCCCCGCCGCGGAACGCCTCGATGACGAACGCCCGCGCTTTCGCCTCGTGGCAGCTCGCCGCCGTGGTCTTGCCGCAAGCGACCACGCGCTCGGGGCTCTTGGCCGCGGCCTTTGCGATATCGGCGATCCAGCCCGACAGCGGTCCCCAGTTGGCGGCGTTGAGGCCGATCAGCTCGGCATACTCGTAGTTGGTCTGCAGCGGGTCCCTCGGCATCGCGGCCTTGACCGGGCGGGGCGCGAGGCCTGGCAGCAGCGCCGCCACCGTCAGGTCGATCTGGTCGCGCGTGAGGCGGAAGATGCGGCGTGGCGGCAGCGTGGTGTCGTCCGACGGGAAATAGGCGCGGGCCGCCTCGTAGACCACCGCATCCGCCTCGAGCTGCCGCTGGTCCTCGCTCCGGGGCGCCACGCGGGCAGCGGCTGGCCCGGCGACCCACAGCACAGCGAGCACCGCTGCGGCAGCGCGGGCGACACAGTGGCGAAAGCGACGGCGATGATTGCCCATGCTCGGCCTCGCTCTCAGATGATCGGACCCTTGTTGAGGCTGGCGAGCCCGAACGTGCTGGTCTTGACGCCCGCCGCCTGCAGGCACGAGACGTGGATGTCGTTGTTGTTGCGACCGGTCGCGTTGACGATCCGCCCCGTCTCGAAGCGGCCGCCGCCCTGCCCGGCGAAAACGAAGGGAATGTTGGTCAGGTAGTGGCCGCTCGACGAGTTCGACCAACACTCCATGCCGAGCAGAACCGAGCTGTTGTAGAGCGCGGTCTTGCCCCCGCCGTCGTCGATGGACTTGAGTGCCGCAAGCAGCCCCGAGAACTTCTCCGCATAGTAGGTGTCGATTTTGACGAGGCTGTCGACGTCGCCGCTGTGCTCGAGCGTGTGGTGCGCCTTCCTGACGCCCCGGCTCGGCCAAGTCTGCCCGCTCGAGCCGCCCGACAGCGTGAAGGCAACCACGCGCGTCAAATCCATCTCGAAGGCCAGCTTGATCATGGCGATCATCTGGTCGTGCACGGGCGACAGCACGTCGAGGTCGTGCTTGTTGGCGCCATTGCCTGATGGCCGGGCGACCATCGCGCACGCTCGGGTGCCGCCGCCCGCCGCCTCCTTGCCCGCCGGGGCAACCGCCGCCACCCGCACCGCGCGCTCGGACTGGCTCCAGCTTTCCAACATGCCGTCGAGCTTCCTGGCGTGCTCCGTGTCCATGCCGAAGCGCCGCTTGGCGTCCTTGATGTCCGCGAGGATGAGGTCGACCATGCTGCGGCGGCGCGCGAGCGCCGTCTCCACGGCAGCCGTGTCGCCCTTCGGCCGGTTCGACTGTGCCGTGCAGGCCGACGCCGCCGTCCGCATGAGCAGGTCGTAGACCTGCCCCGCGTCCTGCACGGGCTCGATGGCGTTGCCGTAGCGCGTGTCTCCCGGCTGGCGCTTGCGGAACGAGATGAACCGCGTGCCGACGCCGACGCTGTCGGCGTCCGAGTGCGCGCCGCCCCCGATGTGCAGGCTGGCGAGCGGCACGTCCGCGAGATCGGGCCGTGCCTTGTAATGGCCGGCAATGGCGACATCGATCGACTCGTTGTCGGTGTAGGCGAAATAGCTGTCGTTCCGCGAATACTTGTACGAGTTGCCCGTCGTGCAGCCGTAGACGCCCGCTGCATGCTCCTCCTGATAGCCGTCGCTCTTCGGACTGCCGCCGTGGATGCTCATGCCCTTGAACAGGATGAGGTCTCTCGCATGGGGCTGCAGCGGCGCGATGGGCGTGCCGGCGAGCTGATCGATCGACGCAGGCGCCGTGCGGCTCGGATAGAACGACCCACCCTTGAAGAACATGACGTACCGCGGCGCCTGCTTGAACGGCGTCTCGGCGGCATAGGCCATGCTGCGCAGCACGGGATGAATGAGCAGCGCCGAGAGCCCGAACGATTTCACGAGATCGCGCCGGGTGATCGGATTGCCGCGTCGGCCCATGAGTGCACTCCGCTCTTCAGCTCGCTCGCCTGCCCAGCCGCGTCGAGCCTTAGCAGGCGATTTTGGCGCCGTATGGCCCACGAGCGGCAGAAACTGGGCTTCCTGCGAACGTCCGCGGCGGGCGAAGCCCCGCGCCGGACACAAGCCCCGAATTGGTTAGCGAAGCACTAACCGCGCCCGCCGGACATGCCCGCGAACACGGCTCGAGCGGAAAGGATTGAGCAAGTGGCGCCAACCCGGCATCCTCGCAGCACGCAAGCCTTCCCTCTCTCACCCGCGGAACCGATCATGAGCACCGACAAGCCCGTCTCCACCACACCGATCCTCACCATTGCGGAGGGCAAGGCCACGATCCGCCTCAACCGGCCGGCCGAGCACAACCGCCTCGAGCCCGACGACCTCGAGGCGCTGATCGAGCTCTACGACCGCATCGCGAAGGACGTGTCGATCCGCGTTCTGGTGATCACGGGGACGGGAAAGAGCTTCTCGTCGGGCTTCCACATCGGGGCGCTGAAGGAGCGCAAGGAAGGCAAGCAGAAGGAGTACGATCCCAACGCCTTCGAGAAGATGGTCGACCGGCTCGAGGAGCTGCGCGTGCCGACCATCGCGGCCATGAACGGTGGCGTCTACGGCGGCTCGACCGACATGGCTCTCGCCTGCGATTTCCGCATCGGCGTGGAGACCACGCGCATGTTCATGCCCGCGGCCAAGCTCGGCATCGTCTATTACCAATCGGGCCTCAGGCGCTACGTGTCGCGGATCGGGCTCGACAACGCCAAGCGCATGTTCCTCACGGCCTCTCCGGTCGAGGCCAAGGAGCTGCTCTCGATGGGCTACCTGACCGAGATCGTGCCCGCCGATCAGCTCATGACGCGGGTCGACGCCCTCGCCTCCGAGATCGCGGCCAATGCGCCGCTCGCGCTCGCGGCGACCAAGAAGGCGCTCAACGATGTCGCGGCGGGCCGGCTCGATCCCGTCTGGCACGAGGAGGCGCGGCGCGCCTGCGCGGCGACGGAGGATCACCGCGAGGGCCTGAAGGCGTGGGCGGAGAAGCGCAAGCCCGTGTTCCAGGGCCGCTGACGGCGGTCTCGCGAAGCGCGGCTACTCGGTGGCCGCAAGCTCGCCTTCGGCCGGCGCGGGCGGCAGCCACCGGCCCTTCGGCGTCTCGTCGTCCGCGAGCTGCGCCATCTCGCGGCTCAATGTCTCGAGGCGCTGACGTGCCTCGAGCACGCGCACTTTCTGCAGCGTTGTGAGAAGCAGCCCCACCAAAAGCTGATCGCCCTGGATGGAGTAGGCCTCGATGGCGCGGTGCTGCTTCAATCCGCGCAACGCGCCGTTGATCTCGTCGCGGGTCAGCTGCGTCTGATGCTCGATGCGACCCAGCGCGAGCAGCCGCACATCGCCGGACACCATGTAGCGCACGAGGTGAGCCGCGAGCTTCATGGCCTCGCGCGACGACCACTTGGCTCGCATCACGTCGTCGAGCCACACCTCGCAGGCGATAGGCACGTCCCGGCGCTGCAACCCTTCGATGCTCTCGAACCGGACGCGACGGGCGTCCTTGCCGTGCGACTCCATGGCGGCCTTCCGCGAAAGCGTAGATATTCCGCGAAAAGAGTAGATCGATAACGGTTAAGGATCTCTCAACGGCACCCGGGCTGGCGGCGGCCATGCCACCGCCTTAACCCATCCCTGACCGCCGTGCGCCGACGGTCTGCCTCGCCCGGTCATCTCGTCGCGAGCGAGCCTTACTCTGCCGCCGCCGCGGTTCCCCGGCGGCCGCGGCCCTCGCGCTCGCGTTTCAGGAGATCGGCCACCAGGAAAGCGATCTCGAGCGACTGCTCGGCATTGAGGCGCGGATCGCACAGCGTCTCGTAGCTCTGCGAGAGCTGCTCGTCGACGATCTGCACCGCGCCGCCCGTGCACTCCGTGACGTTCTGGCCCGTCATCTCGAGATGGACGCCGCCCGCATGCGTGCCCTCGGCGCGGTGGATGGCGAAGAACCGCTCCACCTCCTCGCGCACGCGCTGGAACGGCCGGGTCTTGTGGCCCGTGGTCGCCGTCACCGTGTTGCCGTGCATCGGATCGCACGACCAGACGACCTTGCGGCCCTCCTTCTCGACCGCCCGGATCATCGCCGGCAGGTGCTTCTCGACCTTGTCCGAGCCGAACCGGCAGATCAGCGTGAGGCGGCCCGCCTCGTTCGCAGGCGACAGGATGTCGATCAGCCGGAGGAGACCGTCGGTCTCCAGCGACGGCCCGCACTTGAGCCCGATCGGGTTCTCGACGCCACGGCAGAACTCGACGTGCGCGTGGTCCGGCTGGCGCGTGCGGTCGCCGATCCAGATCATGTGCGCCGAGGTATCGAAATAGCGGCCCGTGCCCATGGCCTCGTCGCGGCGCGTCATGGCCTGCTCGTAGCCGAGCAGCAGCGCCTCGTGACTGGTGTAGAAGTCGGTGGTGACCAGCTCGCGCGTGTTGGCCTCGGTGATGCCGACCGCCTTCATGATCTCGATCGACCGGTTGATCTCGGCGGCCAGCTTCTCGTAGCTCGCCTCGATCGGCTTATCCTTCATGAAGTCGAGCGCCCAGCGGTTCATGTTCTCGAGGCTGGCGAAGCCGCCCTGCAGGAAGGCACGCAGGAAATTCAGCGTCGCAGCCGACTGGCGGTAGGCCTGCAGCTGACGCCGCGGGTCGGGACGCCGCTGGTCCGCGTCGAAGTCGAAGCCGTTGATGATGTCGCCGCGATAGCTCGCGAGCTTCTGTCCGTCCCGCGTCTCGTAGTCGGAGGAGCGGGGCTTCGCGAACTGGCCGGCGATGCGCCCGACCTTCACCACCGGCGTCCCGCCCGCGAACGTCATGATCAGCGACGATTGCAGGAAGACGCGGAAGTAGTCGCGGATGTTGTTGGCGGTGTGCTCCTTGAAGCTCTCCGCGCAGTCACCGCCCTGGAACAGGAAGCTCTGTCCCTCGGCGACGCGGGCGAGCTTCTTCTTCAGCTCCACCACCTCGTTGGCGAAGACCAGCGGCGGGAACGTGGCGAGCCGCGCCTCCACCTCGGCGAGAGCTTTCGAGGGCGTCGCGTAGGCCTGGCCGTCGTACTCGGGCACCTGGACGATCTTCTTCGCTCTCCAGCTGTCGGGGGTCCAGGTGGCGGGCATATCGGTCTCCTCACGGGCATAACGCGCCTCGCCGGCACACAAAGCCGGCGGCGTTCTCTCTGCTCTTGGCTAACGCCCCTATCTATAGGCCATCGTGCCCGCGGCTGCCACGGGGTTCGGCAGCCTCTATAAGTCGGTCGTCCTGCAGCCTGCTGACCGCCGGAGCCGCGCATGCCTGCCGAGCCATCGTTCACCTTCGGCATCGAGGAGGAGTACCACCTCGTCGACCGCACGACGCGCGACCTCGCGGCGGCGCCGCAGGAGATGATCGATCTCGGGCTGCAACGGCTCGGTGATCGCGTGAGCCCGGAGTTCCTGCGCTCGCAGATCGAGATCGGCACGCCCGTGATGCGCTCCTTCGCCGACGCGCGGGCCGAGTTGCAGCACCTCCGCGCGGAGATCGTGCGCCTCGCGGGCGAGCATGGCCTTGCGCCCATCGCGGCGGGAACGCACCCGTTCGCCGACTGGTCCGGCCTCGAGCCCACGCCCAAGGCGCGCTACCGGGCCCTGGCGCAGGACCTCGCCGTGGTCGGCCGCCGCCTCGTCATCTGCGGCATGCACGTGCATGTCGCCATCGAGGACCCGGAGCTCCGGATCGATGTCATGAACCAGGCGCGGTACTTCCTGCCGCACCTGCTCATCCTCTCCACGTCGTCGCCCCTATGGATGGGCCGCGACACCGGCCTCAAGAGCTTCCGTGTCGCCATCCAGAAGCAGAGCCCGCGCACGGGCCTGCCCGGCCGCTTCTCGGGCTGGGACGAGTACCGCCAGTCGGTCGATGTGCTGGTGCGTGCCGGCGTGATGGAGGACGCCTCCAAGATCTGGTGGGACTTGCGGCCCTCCGCCCGCTTCCCGACGCTCGAGATGCGCATTACCGACGTCGCGACGCGCCTCGACGACGCGGTGTCGATCGCCGCGCTCTACGTCTGCCTGTGCCGCATGCTGTGGCGGCTGCGTCGCGCCAACGTCGGCTGGCGCACGTATCCCGTCTTCCTGCTCGAGGAGAATCGCTGGCGGGCCCAGCGCTACGGCGTGACCGACAAGCTGTTCGACCTCGGCAAAGGCGAGCTCGTGCCCTACCCCGACCTGCTCGAGGAGATCTTGGCCCTCGTCGCCGAGGACGCCGACGCACTCGGCTGCCGCGCGGCGATCGAGCATGCCCGCACCATCGTCCGCGAGGGCACCAGCGCCGACCGCCAGCTCCGCGTGCTGGCCGAGGCGAGGGCAGCGGGCGCGAGCGACGATGAGGCGCTCCGCCAGGTCGTCGACCACCTGATCGCCGAGACGGCGGCGTGAGCGTCGGTCTGGGCCCTCGCAGGCCTCAGCTGTAGCTCAGTTGCCCCTGCACCTGCGTCCACGTGGCGTACGGCATCCAGAGCGCCCAGCCGCTGGCGTGCGAGATGTAGGCGCCGGAGATGCCGTTGAGCGTCAGTTGCTGGCCCGATACCTGCCCGCTGTAGCTCGCCGCGAATGAGAGACTGTCACCGGCGTCGAAGCCGTAGATTTGGTCGAAATCGCCAGCCGCGAGATCGCCCGCCTCGAAGCGGTAGCGGTCGTTGCCGCCCGAGCCGCCGTACATGAAGTCGGAGCCGGTGCCGCCCGTCAGCGTGTCGTTCAACGCCGCGCCCGACCCGCCATAGATGATGTCGTTGCCGGCGCCGCCGAGCATGATGGCGTTGCCGCCGGCCGAGCCCACCGCGAGCACGTCAGCGCCCTCCCCGCCGATCAGGCTGTCCGTGCCGGTCACCGTGCCCGAGAAATCGCCACCGAACAGCCAATCATCGCCGTCACCGCCGCCGAGCGCGTCGTTGCCGTCGTTGCCGTAGGCGAAGGTGGCGCCCGAGCCGCCGATGATGCTGTCGTTGCCGGCGCCACCGACGGCGATGTCGCCGGTGACGCCAGCCATGCCGGCGCCCGTGTCGATGGTGTCGTTGCCGCCGTTGCCGACGATGTAGTCGAGGCCGCCGAGACCGGCGAGCAGGTTGGCGCCACCATCGCCGATCAGGACGTCGCCGAGCACACCCGCAACGCGGTCGCGGCTCGTGCCGATGGCGGCCTCTATGCTCGCCAGCAAATCGTAGTCGCCGAAGCCATCCTGGGCGAAGCCGCTGGCCAGATCGACATAAGCGCCAGCCGTGCCGCCCGTTGCGAAGTCGCCGGAGTGATCGACGGTATCCGTCGCAGCACCTCCGTCGAGCATGTCGGGGCCACCGCCGCCGATCAACGTGTCGTTCCCCGCTCCACCGTCGATGTCGTCCGTCGTCTCCGAGCCGGTCAGGTGATCGTTTCCGCCGTTGCCGGCCAGCACGTGCTCGTCGTACTGCGCCGCGTAGGTCTCGCCGCGCTCCGCGCCGAACCAGTCGATGCCGAGCAGCTCGGAGGCAGCGGGCGAGAAGATCTGCCCCCACATGTTGCCGGTGTTGTCGTTCCACGTGACGACGAAGCGCGGGATCGGGTGGGCGTTGATGGTGTCGTCGAGCACGGTGACCGAGGCGAGATGACCGGCGAATGACGCCGCGATCGTGTCCTCCGGTACGACGACGAGCTCAGCCGTGAGCGGCGTGCCGCTCGACGAGAAGACGCGGGCGCGCACCTCGGGAGCCTGGAACGGGACCTGATCCGTCCACACCGCAATGAAGCGATCCGTGCCGTAGGCCGCCACCACGACCTGGCTCTGGTTGCGTGCGGTGCCTTCGGAGAGAATGAAATCCGTGCCGCCGACCGCCGTATTGCCAGAGACGGAGAAGATCCGGGCATGGACGTTGAGGTCGACGCCGCCGACTGTCGTGTCGTCGTCCTCGACCCATGCCGTGACGAATTGTGCGCTCGAGCCGCCGAAACCGGCCGATTGCGGGTACTGGACGAGAGTTCCCGTCGTAGAGCCGCCTGCGGTGGAGGCGATGTCGAATTGGCTGCCGACGGGCACGCCCAGATAGCTGAAAAGCTGGCCGCGGATGCTGGAGCCCCCGCCGAAAACATCCGCGCCGGAATCGACGTCATCGGCCCAGGTCACGACGAAGCCGAGCTGCGGCAGCGAGGCGACGTTGGATTGGGCTTGAAAGCCCGTCTCACCCATCGGCGATGCTGCCGACGTGATGCGGAAATCCGGCCCGAGGTCGCCAGACGGGCTGAACAGGGCTCCCCGAATGTCCATGCCGTCGCCGTCGGGCGAGGACGCGAAGTCGGTCCAGGTGACGAACGCCGCACCGCCCGACTCGCCCCGCGCGATCGAAACCTGATTCTGGACACCGGCTACGGTAGGGCCCGAATTGGTGCCCTCGAGCTCGGCCGAGGCCGCCTGGGCAGCGCCGTCGAAAAAGCGAAGTCGAGCATCGGTATAGAAGCCGGTATTGTAACGGCTGAAATCCCGCCACGCGACGATGAAGCCTTCATTGTCGTTGCGGGTGGTCACGACCGGTTGCACCTGCTCGCTGGTCGTCGATGAGTTGATGAGGAAGGGCGAGCCCTCCGGCGTCCCCTCCTGGGTGAAAAGCTGTCCATAGATGGCGGAGCCGCTCGCGTCGCCGAGGCCCAGCGGATCACCGAATTGGTCCCAGACGACGACGAACTCTCCGGCGTCGGCACCATGGACCGACGACACGGCGACGCTGCCGCCGCCCCCATAGTTGCTGATCTGGAACGGCGTGCTCCATCGGGCGACTGGCGCGGCCATGATGCGGCCCCCCTTTGCAATCGGAGGAGAATTTCCAACATTCCGAATGTGACGGAGACAATTGAATTTGGACGGTGGTCACAGTCAATAGAATGGTTAACGCCAATGGACGCTCGAGAGCCGAGGCCGCGAGCACGTTTCCGTGATCGACCGAGCGCACTACGCGCGCCGTCACCATCAGGTGATGCGATCACATCACGCCGCCCGGCGCAGTCCCGTCTCGCAATAGCCCTCGATCCAGGGCGTGCGGCGGCCGGTGGCGGACCAGAGGACGGGGAAGAAGCTCTCGTCGAGCGAGGGGTCGCCGGTACGCTGGTAGCGGCGGTAGATGTAGCCGCCCGGCCGGTCGCTGAATTTCGCAGTCTCGGGGATCATGTGGATGCCGATGGCGCGGCGCATGCGGTCGCCGGTCGTGTTGGCGGCCGAGCCGTGCCAAACCTCGCCGCAGTGGAACACCACCGAGCCCGCCGGCACCTCGATGTAGGTGGGCTCGGGCGAGGCGACGCCCGCCGCCTGCGCGGCGTGGCGCATGTGGGCGCGATAGTCGCTCTCGCCGTGGAACGTGTCGGGAATCGGCGTCAGCGGCCACTTGTGCGAGCCGGCCACGTACTCGAGCGTGCCGGCGGTGCGGTGCGTGTCGTCGAGCGCCACCCAGCACGTGACCGACGACGGCGGATCGAGGAAATCCAGGAACGAGGTGTCCTGGTGCAGCACGATGGGCTTCGTCTGCGGCGGCTTCCACCAGATGGTGTCCTGCCCGAGGCGCGTGCCCGTCCAGCCCGAAAGCTCGGCCGCGAACCGGCCGATGGTCTCCGAGAGCACGAGGCGCGCGATGGAAAGGTCCGCCTTCCAGGCGTTGGCCATGTGCCGCGTCACGTCCGGCAGGCTCATGCCCTCGCGCCAGTACCACTCGTCCGGATAGATGCCGGTGTCGAACTTGCCTGCGAAAATACGCGGGAAGCTCCCGCGTAGCGCCTCCACCTGCACCATGTCGAGCAACCGCTCCACCACCACGAACCCATGCTCCGCGTAGGCCTCGGCCTGCGTGGCATCCGGACGGGACAGGCGAAGCTGGTAGGTCATGGCGTGGCCTCCGTGCGAGGAGTGCGATCAGCCGGAGGATGCCACCCGGCGCCGCAAGGGTCTACCGGCGAAGGGTGAGCCGATTCGTGTGCGCCATGCGCGAGGCGCGCCTCACTTCGACACGCGAAAAATCGCTGGTCCAAAAGCAGTCAACACACATCCAATTGACCCGGCCAACTCTGCCATCCGCTCCAGCCATCAACGTCATGCCCGCGAAGGCGGGCACCCACGACAGTTCTCGGGCTCTTCCACCGTGACGTCGGTCCCCGCCCTCGCGGGGATGACGGGACGTTGGGTGCTCAGGACCGAAAGTGACACTGGGACGGTCAGGGAACAGCCTCGCTGGCGCACCTCGTGATGGCTCCCGCTCCAATCCTCAACGTCACGCCCGCGAAGGCGGGCACACACGACAGCTCTTAGGCTCTTCCACCCTGACGTCGGTCCCCGCCTTCGCGGGGATGACGGGACGTTGGGTGCTCAGGACCGATAGTGACACTGGGACGGTCAGGAAACAGCCTCGCTTGCGCACCTTGTGATGTCTCTACCCGCTCCAACCCTAACGTCATGCCCGCGAAGGCCGGCACCCACGACAGCTCTTAGGCTCTCCCACCCTGACGTCGGCCCCGCCCTCGCGGGGATGACGGGAAACTGGGTTTTCAGGACCGAGCCAGCTGGCCGCCGCCGCGCCGGCTCTTTCTATTTCTGACCATCCGAGAAGCGGCCGTCGCGCCAGGCGAGCGCGGCCTTGAGGCCCTGCTCCTTGCGGATGCGCTGGAACTCGGCCTTCTCGGCGCTCGGCGTGGCGTTCAGGATCACGTCGATGTCGAGCGAGGCCCGGAGCGCA
>JBFWQN010000111.1:0-11949 GCA_050249405.1 Hyphomicrobiaceae bacterium
ATGGCGAACGGCTCGGATCCGGCCGACCAGACGTTCGAGGCGGTGGTGGAGGTGGCCGAGCAGCTTGGCTCCGAGATCATCCTCGACCTGACGGCGGGGCCTAGCACCATGGTGGCGAGCGTGGAGCCGACGGTGCGCGTCAAGCCGATGGAAAAGGTGCGCCTTGCCGTCAATCCGGCAGGCCTTCGCTTTTTCGAGGCAGAGACCGAGCGCGCCATTTGAGGCGGCTCGGCCAGCGCGAGCCGGGCCGAGCGCCGGCCATCAGCGGTCGACGACGGGCGCCCTTACCCGGTCGAGCGTCCGGTCGGTCATGTACCAGCTGAAATAGCCGTTCTCGCCCTCACGCTCGAAGCGGCCGTTCCTCGCGTCACCTCGGAACGCATAGCGGCGGTAGCCGAGGGCGCGCAGCGCCTGATCGATCGGCGGCGCATGGGCCGGCGCCAGAACGGCCGGCTGGTGGCGGCGCAACGTCTCCACGCTGCCCCCGATCACCAGCGGCTCCGCACCCTGCACGTACATTTTCACGATGTCCGGCGCGAGCCCGTAGTCGTCGAGCCGGCGCACCTCGACCATCACCTCGTCGACACGGAGGGCCGCCGGGTCGAACCAGTGGATGCGATCGGCATCGAGCCAGCCCGCTGCCATCTCTCGGTCGAACGAGGAAAGGCCGTCGATGGGAAAGCCGCGGTAGACGGTGACGTAGAGGGGCAGCTTGTCGGGGGCGCTGCCCAGGGCCACGCCCTCCACCTCGACATGCAGCGGCGATTTGCGGGCGCGAAGCTGCTCGACGAGGCGCGGGAACGGCTCGAAGGCGATGACGCGTGCATCGGGACGCACCATCTCGAGCGCCGAGATGAAGAAGCCGCGATTGGCACCGATGTCGAGCACCAGCGGGCTCTCGTAGCCGAGGTGGGCAAGGCCCATGACCTCGGGGCGCCACGGCCGCCCGGCAAGCCTGAGAACGCCGTCCTGGGCAGCATAGCGGCGGTCGGCGAGCTGCGGCACGAGCATCTGAACCGAGCGCAGCAGCTTCTTCACCGGATGCTCGGGCTTGGTCTCCAGCGTCGAGATATCTTGGGTCGTCGGGTTCATGCGCATGATCCGGGATGACGGCGAGCGAGCCTGAGCCGGCGATAGCGGCGTCACGGCACGGCAGCCGACGGTGAGACGGAGCAAATTATGCCGCTATCTGAGAACAGCAGAAAGAGAATGCGTAGACGGTTAAAGGCGATCCAGGCTCCCAGCGCCCTGGCAGGCGCACCTGCGGCGCTCCGACCTTGCTCGATGCGGCTCTAGTCGCGCCGCCACGCTCCCCAGGCGACGGCAACGAGGCTCGCGGCCGAGAGCACCAGGACGATGGCCGGTCCGCCGGGCACGTCGAGCATCATCGAGAGGCCAAGCCCCGCGGCAGCGCCCGCCGCTCCGACGATCGCCGCGATCGCCACCATCGCCTCGGGCGTTGCCGAGAACGGTCGCGCCGCCGCTGCCGGCATGACCAGGAAAGCGACGATGAGGAGCACGCCGACGATCTTCATGGCTATGGCGACGGTGAGCGCGAGCAGAAGGACGAGCAGCACCTCGGCCCTGGCGACCGGAAGCCCTTCGGCGGCGGCGAGCTCCTCGTGCACTGCGATGGCCACCAGCGTTTGCCAGAGCCAAGCCACCACGGCGAGCACGGCAAGCCCGCACCCGGCGAGCCAGGCGAGGTCGGCCCCCGTCACGGCGAGCACGTCGCCGAACAGGTAGCCCATCAGGTCGAGGCGTTGTCCGGCCAGCCGGGAGGCCGCCACCATGCCGGCGGCCAGCGCTGCGTGCGACAGGATGCCGAGCAGGCTGTCGGCCGGCACCTGCCGCTGGCGACCGAGGCCCGCCAGAAGCGCGCCGATGGCCAGCGCCACGACGACGACGCCAAGTGTCAGATCGATGCCGAGCGCGATGCCGAGTGCCACGCCGAGCAGGCCGCCGTGGGCAATGGTCGAGCCGAAATAGGACATGCGACGCCAGACGACGAGGCAGCCCAGGGGCGCGGCGACGATGGCGACCCCGACCGATGCCAGGAGCGCACGGACGAGAAAATCCTCAGGCACGCGGCGGCTCCCCGCTCGCGGGATCGTCGTGGCGTGCGGCCAGCGGCCTGCCATCGAGGCCATGCGCATGGTCGTGGTGGTGCTGGTAGATGCCGAAGGCGCGCGCCGCATCGCCGAACAGGCGCACGTACTCGGGATGCTGGGAGACGGTCTCGGGAACACCGTGGCAGCAGACGTGGCGGTTGATGCAGATGACCCGGTCGCTCTGCGCCATGACCACGTGCAGGTCGTGGCTGACGAGCAGCACACCGAGCCCGCGCTCGTCGCGAAGCCGGCCGATCAGCGTATAGAGGTCGGCCTCCCCCAGGTGATCGACGCCGCCGGCCGGCTCGTCCAGCACGAGGGCCTGGGGATCTCGCACCAGTGCGCGGGCCAGCACGACGCGCTGCAGCTCGCCGCCCGACAGCTGTCCGAGCTGGCGGTCGACCAGCTGATCGGCACCGACCTCCGCGAGCCCCGAGATCACGCGCGCGCGAGACACCCGCTTGCCGAGGGTGAGAAAGCGGGCAACCGTCATCGGGATCGCGGCATCGCGCTCGAAGCGCTGCGGGACGTAGCCGACGACGAGGCCCGGCCGGCGGCGGAGCCAGCCCGCGTCCGGCTTGCCGAGGCCGAGCAGCAGGCGAACAAGCGTGGTCTTGCCCGCGCCATTGGGTCCGATCAGCGTCACGATCTCGCGTGCATCGAGGTCGATGTCGACGTTCTGCAGGATTTCGCGGCCATTCCGCCCGAAAGCGAGGCCCCGGGCCGAGACGAGGGCATCGGCCGAAGGCGCCGCCAGCGCGGTGCCGTGGTGGTGGTGGTGGCCGTGGTCGTGCGCATGAGCACCGTGCACGTGGTGATGGCCGTGGTGACCCGCCCCGCAATCGGACTGGCCGGACGGATGGCCCGTGGGGAGCGGCGGCACAGGCCCCGACCCGCTGCCCTCATTGCGCGAGCTCATGGCGAGCTGCTCGCGGCGACACAGGCCCCGCACGTCCCCGCGACCTCGACCATCGCGCGCTCGACGGCAAAGCCGGCACGCGCAGCTGCCGCGCCGATGCCGTCGAACACGACGGGCTCGGCCACCTCGGCGACGGCGCCGCAGCGTCCGCATGCCAGCACGATCTGGCGGCGATCTCCTGCATGGGGGGCATGGCACGCAAAGAACGCGTTACGGCTCTCCAGCCGGTGCACGACGCCCGCCTCGACCAGGGAATCGAGCGCCCGATAGACCGAGATCGGCGCCAGCCGGCGTCCGCCACGACGGGCGAGATGATCGAGCACGTCGTAGGCACCCACGGCCTTGTGGGAGGCGGCAACCTCCTCGAGCACCTGCCGGCGCAGCGGCGTGAGGCGCAGTCCCTGGCGCAGAAACACGGCCTCGGCCCGCGCGACGACGCTCGCCACGCACGGCTCGTGATCGTGACCGGGCACCGGAAAGCCCGGCTTCAGCGGTTTCGTCATGGCCGCTCCGCGAGCGGTGGCGTCATCGGAAGGCTCGGCATGGCGAAGCTACCTTAAGGGATCGTGCGCGCCGCCGATACCTCTGCAGCGTTTGCGTCTTTTTGCCAACATGTCGTGTTTGGGTTCGGTGTGACTCGCCGGGCATCCAGCCCTGCGCGAGCGTGCATGCAATCGAGCGTACTCATGTCCGGCTCCAAGGCCTTCATCATCGCGGCACGGCGGTCGGCCAATGGCCGGCTCGGCGGACTGCACCGCAACCGCCGCCTGGAGGATCTGGCCGGGCCGGTCCTGGCCCAGACGCTGGCTGACGCCGGCATCGCGGCCTCGCGGGTCGACCAGCTGATTCTCGGCAACACGAGCGCTGGGGGCAATCCGGCGCGCCTCGTCGGCCTCGTGGCCGGCCTCCCGGACCGGGCGGTCGCGACCACCGTCGACCGGCAGTCGGCCTCGGGGCTCGAGGCTATCCTGTGGGCCATCCGAACGATCGGAGCGGGCGAGGCGGAGGTGATCGCCGCGGGCGGTGCCGAGGCGCTCTCGACCGCGCCGTGGCGCCTCGCAAAGCCGCGCACGCTGGTGCACATGCCGCGGTTCGTCGGAATCGCGCAGGCAGATGATGGCGACGGCGGCGAGCAATCGACGATCGAGGCCTCGGAGGCGCTGGCGGCCCGTCTCGGCATCGGCCGCAGCCAGCAGGACGAGCTGGCGATGGCGAGCCATATCAAGGCAACCCTCGCCCGCGACGGCCGGAGGTTGGCCAAGGAGATCGTGGCGCTACGGACCAAGGCCGAGGAATCGCGCGACGAGCTGGTCGGCGAGCCCGACATCGAGGACATGGAATCGTATCCGGCCTTTCTCGGCGAGGGCACGCTCACGGCCGGGAATACGGCGCTTCCGGCCGACGGGGCTGGGTTCGTGATCGCCGTCTCGGAGCGCGTTCACCGGGAGCTCGGCTCGCCGCCCGCGCTCGTGCTCGACGGCGTGGCCTCGCTCGGGGTGCCGCCCGGTTCGGACATCGAGGCGCCGGTGCTCGCTGCCCGGGCACTGGAGGCGCGACTCGGAGCCGGCACGCTCGGGCGGCTCGGCGCGATCGAGCTCGCGGAGCGGTCGGCTCTGCAGACGCTCGTCACGCTCGATGCGCTCGGCCTCGACGACGGCCTCGTCAATGCGGACGGCGGGCAGGTGGCACGCGGCGAGCCCGCCGGCGCGGCGGGCGCAATCCTGGTCGTCCGACTGTTCAGCCGGCTGGTGCGATCCGACAAGCCGCCGTCCAACGGCAACGGGGCAGCCCTGGTCGGAGCCGCCGGCGGCCAAGGCCTCGCGGCGCGCTTCAGCCGGGCATGACGACGGGAGGTGCCGACCGTCCGCCGCGGCACCTTCCAGCCGCCCTCACTCTTCGCGGAAGACGCGCTCGCGGCGCTCGTGGCGCTCCTGCGCCTCGATCGAGAGTGTTGCGATCGGTCGGGCGTCGAGCCGCTTGAGGCTGATCGGCTCGCCCGTCTCCTCGCAATAGCCGTAGGTGCCTTCCTCGATGCGGGCGATGGCGGCATCGATCTTGGAGATCAGCTTGCGCTGTCGGTCGCGCGCCCTCAGCTCAAGCGCGCGGTCCGTCTCGAAAGTCGCACGGTCGGCGACGTCCGCATGCTGGGCACTGTCCTCGGTTAGCCCCAGCAGCGTCTCGCGATTCTGCCGGACGATCTCCTCCTTCCAGGCGATCAGCTTGTTGCGGAAATAAAGGCGCTGCCGCTCGTTCATGAACGGCTCCGACTCCGATGGGCGATAGCCGGTCGGCAATGCCACGCCGGTGGCGCCGGCCTCGCCCGTGCTGCGTAGCGACACCGCCCCCTCCTGAACTTTGCCGTTCATCCGGGAGCTGCTGCTACCGGCCGTTGCGGGCGGCGCGGTGCCGGTGCCGGTCTTGCCCTTCATCGAAGCCGTGCTGCCCGTCTTGCCGCTCATGTCGCCGCCATTCATGTTGCCGGTTCGCCGTTTGCGGGAGCCCGTCTCCCCGAGTGTGTCCGCCGCAGACGATCTGCGGCTCGTGCCGAGATCGATGACGGGATTTGGTCGCGAGGTTCCGACCACGGCCGGCCCGGTGGCCATCATGCTCCGGCTGCTGGCCTCGCCCCATGCCGCCGATCCAGATGCCGCCGCGCCATTCGACTTAGCTGCCGATCGGGTCGTACGCCTACCACCGGAGCCCTCATTCACAGACAAATTCGGCTTCGATTTGACCTTACCGCCGACAGCGAGTGACGATGGGTCGAGTGGCAGCCGCGAAACGGCCGCGATGGCTGCCAGAGAGGCTGGATCTGCCAACCCCGACGCTTGGCCTGCACGCACCTTGGGATTGCCTTTGCGGTCCTTGCGGGACGACATGTGACCCCCATCTCGATCGCCCAGCGAGCGAAGCACGCTCATATATCACTGCGACCTAGCATGGTCGCAGCTATTTAAGTGGCTGTTTTATCGAGTCAAGAAAAACCGGCCGTCGCCTGCCGGCTTGGTAATCGGGGCTCGCTCGGAGCACTTCCAACGACGGGCATGCGGGCACCCACTACCGCGCCGGAGCGCCATGCCATTTCTGAGATAATTTCAATCTTCGCGGTCATTAACCGTAATTTCAACCTTAGATAGTAGATATCGATTGTCCCGCAGAGATACGGGATACGCCGCGGCCTTCGCCCACGGCGCCTTCCTCCAGGGCGGCACCCCTCCCATGTCGCCTCGGGCGAGGACGTTCGCGCACGCGCCGCCATTCCGCTCGCGGGAGACACGGGCAGCCTCCCACTGCCGACGGTCGACCACGAGCCCGATCAACGCCCAGCAGAAGGAGACCCTCCAACCGACCCAGCTGTCTCCGACGCCTCAGCCCCCACCCGGCCCAACCGCCGGGACGCGGCCGATCCGCTCCCCAACGATCTCAGCCGCCGACGGCGGTCCGGACAGCCGGCCAGCGCCACCCCTGCCGCACACCGGGGGTGGCGCCCCCATGCTCGCCAGTCTCATTGCCAGTCTCATTGCGCTTGATGCCGCAAACGACGGAACCTAAGCTCGCGGAGTTTGTGCCCGCCCGCCGAGGAAGGTTCCGCTCCCCATGAAATTCACTGGCTCGAAGTCCTATGTCGCGACGGACGATCTCAAGGTCGCGGTCAACGCCGCGATCACGCTCGAGCGCCCATTGCTGATCAAGGGCGAGCCCGGCACCGGCAAGACCGTGCTCGCGGTCGAGGTGGCCAAGGCCCTCGGCGCGCCGCTGATCGAGTGGCACATCAAATCGACGACGAAGGCCGCGCAAGGCCTCTACGAGTACGACGCGGTCTCGCGGCTACGCGACAGCCAGCTCGGCGACGAGCGCGTGAAGGACATCCGCAACTACATCAAGCGCGGCAAGCTCTGGGAGGCCTTCACCGCCGATCAGCGCCCGGTGCTGCTCATCGACGAGATCGACAAGGCCGACATCGAGTTCCCGAACGATCTCCTGCAGGAGCTCGACCGGATGGAGTTCTTCGTCTACGAGCTCAACGAGACCATCAAGGCGCGCCGCCGCCCGATCGTGATGATCACGTCGAACAACGAGAAAGAGCTGCCGGACGCGTTCCTCCGGCGCTGCTTCTTCCACTACATCAAATTCCCCGATCCCGAGACCATGCGCGCCATCGTCGAGGTGCACTTCCCGGGACTCAAAGGCATGCTGGTCTCGGAAGCGCTCAAGATCTTCTTCGACATGCGCGAGGTGCCGGGCATCAAGAAGAAGCCGTCGACGTCCGAGCTACTCGACTGGCTGAAGCTGCTGCTGAACGAGGATATCGGCCCCGAGACGCTGAAAGAGCGGGACCCGAAGAAGCTGATCCCGCCGCTGCACGGCGCGCTCCTCAAGAACGAGCAGGACGTGCACCTGTTCGAGCGGCTGGCGTTCATGGCAAAGCGGACGCCGGCGGGCAGTCAGGGCTGAGCCCATCGCGGCCCCAGCTGTCGAACGACGGAGCGCGGCTCGATGCGGGCCCGCTCAGATATCGAGGCCGCCAGCGCGTGGCGGCCGCTTCGGGTTCTGCGCCAGGGCGCATGGGCGGGCCAATGCGCGACAGACGTGGGCGCCCACCTCGGCAGGTGCGCACCGCACCACTTTCGGCGAGGCGAGCCGCCAGCTCGACCACGCCGCGCCCAGCTTGCCGCGAGCCTCGGCCTGCCAGCGTTGCAGAGCTTGCCGCCGCGCGGTCGCCTCCGCCTTGTCGGCCGCCTCGGTCATGATCGGAGCACGGCAGTAAAGGACCACCGCGCCGGCCTTGCCAGCCATCCCGGCGCCCATTGCGAGGCCGAGCACAGCCGCGACTGCATTTGTCGTTCTCATGGCACCTGTGCACCCCGGAGAGCCGATGCCGATATGCATCGAGCGGTAAGCGGCGGCTAACCACATCCTATATTACGCTGCGCCCGCCGAACCCGTTAAGCGTGCTGCAAGCGCCGACGCCTAGTCTGCCGTCAAACAGGAGGCGTCACATGATCGAGTTGCACCTCGAGCCCGCAGAGCCGCACGTCGGCGACATCGGCCGTGGCCGTTACGTCATCGTCGCTGCCTATCCCACCGGCGAGAGCGCACCGCTGCTCAGCGGCAGCGCTGGCCGGGACGAGGCAGGCTACAAGCTGACCGAGGCGCGCGCCGAGGTCTACAATGTCTGCCGCGTGCTCAACGACGAGTATGTCGCCGGCCGCGCACCGTTTCCGTATGTGGTCTCGGCAATCACGGTGCGCGAGTCCGCGACACCGCCGGCGGCGCATGCGAGCGTCATGGCGGCAGTGGCGGCGAGCCGCCGGGCCTCCAGCAGCGAGCGCCAGCCTGCCCTCGCGCACTGAGCTGGCCTGCCGAGCCTCATGGTCTATCGGTCGACGGACCCGGTAACGGGTCCGCCGGCCGGCTGCATGTCCAGGCGCCCGGCTGGCAAGCGATGCCGGGTGACGAGCAGGTGAGCAGGCGGCCCCCAGCCCCCGGCACACCGACACAAATCTCGCAGCCGTTCGAGCGCTCGGGGCAGCCCGGCTCGCGCGCAATCTCGGCGGCCAGCGTGCCGGGCTCCGGCGGGCTCGACGTGTCAGTGGCGGGCAGCGAGGGGACGGGCAGCGAGGGCGCCGCGAGTGGCGGCGGCTCGGCACGAGCGGGCCATACCGCTGCCGGCGAAGCCGTCAGCAGCGCGAGCACGCCGGCCACCCATCCCAATGCGTGTCTCATGTCGACCGCGTCCGCTCCCGTCGCGGATTTCAACCAGCCTGCGCCTGGATCTCCTTGTCCCGCGCCTCGGCGCGCAGGAATGCCGGACGCCGCGTCAGCCGCTCGACATAGCCCGTGAACTCCGCCCGCGCAGGCAGCAAACCGAACTGCAGGGTCCAGCGGATGGCCGAGCCGAGATACACGTCGAGTGCCGTGAACCTCTCGCCGAGCAGCCAGGGAGCGCTCGCCCCGACAAAGCGCGCGACAGTCTCGACCGTCGTGTCAAAATCACCGTAGGGCATCATCGACGGCTGGCCGGGCTCGCGTTTCAGGGCCTTGTCGATCAGCGCCGGCTCGAGGCAGCTGCCCTGGAAGAACATCCAGCGCAGGTAAGGGCCTCTCAAAGGATCGCCGATGGCCGGGGCAAGCCCCGCCTTCGGATAGGCGTCCGCCAGATAGAGGCAGATGGCGCCGACCTCGGTGACGAGCGCGCCGTCGTGCTCGAGAGCCGGGACCTTGCCCATCGGATTGACGGCAAGATACTCGGGCTGGCGCTGCTCCCCCTTTTTCAGGTCGAGGACATGCAGCTCGTAGGGCTCGCCCAGCTCCTCGAGCATCCAGAGGACGGTGGACGAGCGGCTCGGCGCCGCATGGTGAAGCTTCAGGCGTGGCTTGGTCGTTGCGGACATGAAACTCTCCTGTTCGGCTTCGGGGATGACGAGCGCCCCGACCGAGGACGAGGATGACAACGCCGGTCCGACACCAAGGCGTCACGTGCTCAAATCAATAGCCGCGCCCGCGGTCGACCACGTTCTGCAACGGTTGGCCCGCCTCGAAGCGCCGGATCTGGCGGACGACGTAGTCGGAGATCGCCTCGGCGTCGCTGTCGGCGGCATTGTGGGGCGTCACCGTGACCTTCGGATGGCGCCAGAACGGGCTCGATGGCGGCAGCGGCTCCTCGTGGAAGACGTCGAGCGTGGCACCGCCGAGAATGCCGTCATCGAGGCAGGCGAGGATGTCGGCCTCGTTCTGCAGCCCGCCACGCCCGGCGTTGATCAGCACGGGCGCCCCGAGGCGGCCGTCGCGCGCAAGCCCCTCGAACAGCGGCCGGCCGAGCATGCCCTTGGTCTCGGGCGTCAAAGGCAGCAGTGACACGAGGATGTCGGTACGGGCCAGGAAAGGCGGCAGCCCCGCCTCGCCAGCAAAGGTCCTGACGCCCGGAAGGTCTCGGGGGGTCCGGCTCCAGCCGGCAACATCGAAGCCGATCCGCGCCAGCACCTCGGCGGCGTCGCGACCGAGCTCACCGAGGCCCATGATGCCGACCCGCATGGCAGAGGCGGCCCACTGGTCCTTCGCCTCCCAGGAGCCGCGCCGCTGGGCGTCGTCCAGCATGCGCTGGCGCCGATGATACATCAGGCAGTGCAGCACCACGTACTCGGTCATGCGTTTGGTCAGATCGTCATCCACGACCCGCACCAGCGGCACGGTGGGAAGCGTCGCATCCCCGAGCAGCGCATCGACGCCCGCACCGAGGTTGAAAATCACCTCGAGCCCCTTGCAGCGGGCGAGGAAGCCCGGCGCCGGCTTCCAGACCGCCGCATAGCGGAAACCCTGCGGCGCCGGCTCGATCTCGCGCGCCGCCTCGATGCGCCAGTCGGGCAGCCGCTCGCGAAACCGCCGCAGCCAAGGCTCGGGTCCCCAATTCTCACCCGAGCCGTTGATGACGAGGAGAAGCGACATGCAATGCCTCCGGCTGTGCAGCGACGGCTCACGCGGCCGTCGCGTCGCGATTGGCGACCTCGAGATTGAGGGCCGCCGCGAGCAGCGCCTGCGTATAGGCCTGGCGCGGACGCGCGAACAGCTCCCGCGATGGGCCTTCCTCCACCACCTTGCCGTCCTTCATGACGATGACGTGATTGGAGAGTGCGCGGACCACGCGCAAATCGTGGCTGATGAACAGGTAGGCGAGATCGCGTTTCCTCTGCAGATCGCGCAGCAGGTCGACAATCTGCGCCTGCACGCTCATGTCGAGCGCGCTCGTCGGCTCGTCCAGCATGACGAACTTGGGCTCGAGCACCATGGCACGCGCGATGGCGATGCGCTGGCGCTGGCCGCCGGAGAACTCGTGCGGGTAGCGGTCCTGGGCATCCGGGTCGAGCCCCACCTCATCGAGCGCGCGGGCGACGCGCGCACGGCGATCCGCGTAGGACAGCGTGCGGTCCTGGATCAGCAGCCCTTCCTCGATGATCTGGCCGACAGAAAGGCGCGGCGAGAGCGAGCCGTAAGGGTCCTGGAAGACGATCTGCATCTCCTTGCGCAGGGGACGCATGGCACGCGAATCCAGCCCTTCGATGTTGCGGCCGAGGTAGGCGATCGGACCCATCGACGAGACGAGGCGCAGGATGGCGAGACCGAGCGTGGTCTTGCCGGAGCCCGACTCGCCGACGACGCCCAGCGTCTCGCCGGCGCGGACTTTCAGCGTCACACCATCCACTGCCTTGATGTGAGCGACGGTGTGGCGCAAAAGGCCCCGCTTTATCGGGAACCACACCTTGAGATCGCCGGTCTCGACGACGACTGGCCCATCCGGGTTGCCGGCCGGGGGCTCGCCCTTCGGCTCGGCGGCGAGCAGGTGCTGTGTGTAGGAGTGGCGCGGCTCGACGAAAATGCGCTCGACCGGCCCTTCCTCGACGATGTGGCCCTTGCGCATGACGTAGACGCGCTGCGCCATCTTCCTCACGATGCCGAGATCGTGGGTGATCAGCAGCATGGCCATGCCGAGCTCGGCCTGCAGCTCCTTCAGCAGCTCCAGGATCTGCGCCTGGATCGTCACGTCGAGCGCCGTCGTCGGCTCGTCGGCGATCAGCAGATCGGGCTCGTTCGCAAGTGCCATCGCAATCATGACGCGCTGGCGCTGGCCGCCGGAGAGCTGGTGCGGATAGGCGTCGAGCCGCTCGGCGGCATTCTGGATGCCGACGCGGCCGAGCAGCGCCAAAGTGCGCTCGCGCGCTGCCGCCCGGTCCATGCCGCGGTGCTCGCGCAGCACCTCGCCCACCTGCTTCTCGATGGTGTGCAAGGGATTGAGCGAGGTCATCGGCTCCTGGATGTTCTTCGAGATCCGCGCACCGCGGATTTCCCGCATGTCGCCTTCGCCGAGCGTCTGAAGGTCGCGTCCCTCGAAGTAGTTTTCGCCCGTCGGATGCGAGGCTGCGG
>JBFWQN010000112.1:0-11948 GCA_050249405.1 Hyphomicrobiaceae bacterium
AGTCGCGCAGCGTCTGGCGATCCATGCCGGCCGCGCGCGCAGCGTCCTCCCGGCTCATGCCGTCGAGCGCATTGGCTATCGCCAGGATGCGGCGTGCGACCCGCGCATCGTCCGTCTCCTTGGCGAGTTTGCGCAGCACCGTAGGTGTGCGGTCCTTCCTGATCTCGAGTGCCGTCATGGCTCGATGTCTCCCCCCGAATCCATAACAGCAGGGAATCACGAACCGACACCACCGCGGAATCGCAAACGAGCCACACGAGTCGATCAAATCATTGCTCGGTATCACTGTCAAGCGATCCGGGGCCCCCGCGGCGAGGGCCTATGGGCCGCAACCGTGGGTCGGCGCGGCGCCGGTCGAGGCGCCGGGACGCGAGGCCGGGCAGGCTCGGAGCCCGCGGCCTCGACTTCGGCGGATGGCTGGGGCTCTCGCGCGTAGGCCGACAGGATCATGCCGAACAACAGCGCGTGGCGGAGGGTCTCGCCGAGCAGCGGCGTCGCCAGGTCGAGGGGCGCTTCCGAGATCGAGCCGATGGTCGCGAGTGCCGCCAGCGCCGGAGCGAGGCCACCGGTCGCCGCCGCCGCCCTCAGGCTGCCCCGCGCCAGGACCACCCAGTAGACGGCGAGACCGATCACGCCGACCGAGCCGGCGACGCTCAGCGACTGCATCACCTGATTGTGCGCGTGATAGGCGAACGGCATGTTCATCGCCGTCCGGAAGGCCTCGGCCCAGGCCGGCGTGCCGTAGCCGAAGAACGGATTGTCCGTGAACAGCCGCCAGGCCAGCCGCCAGATGGCTCCGCGCCCCGTCAGGAAGTCGCCCGAGGTCGACTGCAGTCCAGGCGTGATCTCGACCGGCTGCGGCAGCGCGCCGAGGAAGCTCGTCAGCACGAGCACGAGCCCTGCAAGCACCGAGGCGGCGAGCGGCAGCCACACCCACGCCGGCACGGAAATGGAGACGCTGCCCCGCGTCGCGAGTTGGCGCCTGTAGAGCAGAAGCGGCGGCACGATCACGACGGCCGCGATCCACGACGTCTGTGACTGCGACAGGACCAGCGACATCGTGCCGGCCACAAGGGCCACGACCGTCAGAAGCCGGCTCGCGAACGGGCGCACGATGGTGATCAGGAGCAGCGTCAGGGAGATCGGGCCGAGGCTGTTCGGGCTCGATGAGAGACCCCAGAGCCGGAACGGAACACCCGGCAGGCGCAACTCGGCCGCATCCGTTCGCAGCACGGAGTCGGGCCTCAGCACGATGAACACGAAAGAGCCGAGCACGAGCAGCATGATGCTCCATTTCGCGACGTCGACGAGGTGCTCGGACCCGTCCGTGCGAGCGAAGAACACGGCAAGAAACAGGAGAAAGGCATAGATGTAGCCGCGGTCCGTGCCCGGCACTTGGCCGAACAATCCCGGAAGCAGGACGTTGGTGGCGAAGAAAAGCAGGAAAGCCGCAAGCAGCATCGATTGGCGGGGCTTCGGCCACTCGAGCGGCCTCAGCAGCATGCGGTCGAGGACGACCAGTCCCGACAGCGCCACGACGGAGAGCGTGGCAAGGCGGAGCAGCCATTCGGCCGCGCCGCTCGCCACCGAGGCGGCCGCATAATGATTGACCGCCTGCAGGTTGCGCCCGTTGAGCACGACACCCGCCGCGGGCGCCAGCACCAGGATGGCGAGCACCGTCGGCAGCATCCATCGCGACAGCCTCTCGTACATCGGGACTTCCTCGCTCGGACGGCCGGCCGGCTCGACCGGCATGACGGCGTTAAGTGCCTTTTTGTAACGACTTGGACAGATGCAAGAAAGAAGCTAAGAGAGCGATCTTCGGCATGACTTAACGCCCGCGGACATTCGTGTCGGGGATCGCTGGTGCCATGGCACCGACATGTGACGGAGCTGGAGTTAGGCGTTGAAGCTCTCGGTCGTCACCTCCACGTGGAACAGCGCGGCCTGGCTCGCCGATTCGATCGCATCGGTCGACGTGCAGACCTGGCCACACGTCGAGCGCATCTTCGTCGATGGCGGCTCGACCGACGGCACTCTCGACATGATCGCGGCGGTCGAGGGCGACAAGAAGGTGCTGCACGACGTCCGCGGCGGCATTTCGGCCGCCATGAACGCAGGCGCCCGCGTCGCGACCGGCGACGTGATCGCCCACCTCCATTCCGACGACATCTACGCCGATGCCGACGTGCTGGCGAAAGTCGCCCGCTGGATGTCGGACAGCGATGCGCTCTGGCTATTCGGCCGCTGCCGCTCGCTGGTCGACGGGCGGCAGATCGACAACGAGCATCCGACCCCGCGCTACAGCTACGCTGCGCTGCTCCGGCGCAATATGATCCCCCATCCGTCGACATTCTATCGGCGAGAGGCTTTCAATGCCGCCGGCGGCTTCGACGAGAGCCTGAAGTACGCCATGGATTACGACTTATGGCTCAAGCTCGGCCGCATGGGCGATCCGATCCAGGTCGACGACTATCTGGCGGCCTTCCGCTACCATGCCGGCAGCCTCACCTCGCGCCGGGCCTGGGCGGCCCACAATCAGACGTTGGCGGTGAGGCTGCGCCACCAGGGCCTCAATCCACTCGCCATCGCCGAGCACATGCTCCGTCACGGTGTCCGCTCGTGGCGCATGTGGCGGGAGCCTCCACCTTACGCGGCGGATGTTCCGCAGAGCCGATGACACACCGCCCAGGACGAGCGAGCCCTTCCCCGAGCCGGCGCCAGCTTGCAACGGGCCTGGCAACCGTCGCGGCCGCGTCGGTGCTGCCAAGAGGCGCCGCTGCCGCGCCGCCCCGGCGCGTGGCGGATTGGCTGCACCGGGCGAGCGACCCGCCATTCCGGGTTCCGCTCGACTACGTGGGGCTCCACTCGGACCACGGCCTCGGCAAAGCCGTTCCCGCGCCGACATATGCCTACGACGCAACGCGCGCGATCGACGTCGACGACGGCATCGACATGCCGGCCACCCAGTGGTCCCTGATCGAGCGCGAGCCCGGCTCCTACGATTGGCGAGCGGTGGAAGCCTGGATCAAGGCGCATCCGGGCAAGACGCGCATCTGGGTGCTGTTCGGAACGCCGACCTTCCACCAGAAGTACCCGGGCGAGCCCTGGCGCTATCCTTACCTTCCGGGCGGCGGCTCGCCGCCCCGCGATCCCGCTGCAGCCGCGCGCTTCATCCGTTCCCTGCTCGACCGCTTTCCCGGCCAGATAAGGTTCATCGAGGTCTGCAACGAGCCCAATTTCGGCTACGGCCCCGGCGCATCGGCCGGTCGCTGGACCAAGGCGATGGGTCGGCCCGGCTTCTTCACAGGCACGCCGGAGGACCTCGCGGCCCTTTCGAGGAGCGTACGCGCCGTTCTTCCGAAGGGGGTCGAGTTGATGGCCGGCGCCTGGGAGGGACAGTCGGAAGGCGGCTCGCCGCTCAACTCGCTTCTGCGCTTCTCGCGCGCCTCTGACGGGGCGGGGGGCTTCGGCCGGGACCACGTCGACGCGCTCTCGGTGCACTCGTACACGTATCATCACGATCCCAACAAGATGATCGCGGAGTTGCGCGGCTACCGCCAGCGCTTCGCGGAGGCTGGCTATCGGCCGGGCCTCGCTGCCTACGTGACAGAAGCAGGCGCCGAGGCGCCGGGCACCTGGTCGGCGACGCACCCGCCTCTCGCCGACAAGGTGCGCATCATGAAGCGGTGGCTTCTCATTCCGGCCGCACTGGGCTATTCCGGCACGTACCTCTACAAGCACTCGATCATGCCGACGCTCGGCGACCCGGCGCGCGAGCCGGCCCTTGGCGCGGCCATCACCGCCATGCGCGATGCGCTTCGCGGCCGCCTCCTGGTCGAGGCCGCGCGGCTCATCGACGACAGCATCTGGCTTTCTTTCGCGGACGGAACGACGGTCGAGGCATGAGCGCGGAGCCCACCTTCTCGCTGATCGTCGCCACCTACGGCAGGGCCGAGGTGCTGCGCCCTCTCGTCGCCTCGCTCGCGGCGCAGACCTACCGCAGCTTCGAGGTGATCGTCGCGGACCAGAATGCGGACGGACGCGTGATCGCAGAGCTGGCCCCGCTGCAGGCTGCGGGCCGCATCGCTGCGCACCTGAAGCTCGACAAGCCGAACCTTTCGGCCGCCCGCAATGCGGGCATCGCGGTCGCGCGTGGCCGCTTTATTGCGTTTCCCGACGATGACTGCTGGTACGAGGCGGATACGCTCGCCCGCGCGGCCGGGCATCTTCTCCCGGCCGAGGGCCCGGACGGCCTCGCCGCCCGCTGGTCCGAGGCACGCCCCGAGCCGGGTGACGACGATCCGGCACCGATCCGTCCCGAGGCGATACGCAAGTTCCGCGGTGGCAATCTCGCATCCATCACGCTGTTCCTGAAGCGGGACAGGGTGACGATGGTCGGCGGCTTCGACGAGCGGATCGGCGTCGGCCGCTGGTATGGTGCGGCCGAGGAGACCGACCTCGTCATGGCCCTCATCGCGCGAGGCGCCCGCATCCGGCACGCCTCGGATGTGATCGTACACCACTCCGTAACCGATCCTTCGGTTCAAGTCGCCAAACCCGGGCTCGAACGGGCGCGGGCGCGCGGTACCGGCGCGCTCTATGCAAAGCACCGCCTGCCCGCCTGGGTCGTGGCTCGCGGTGTCCTCTCGCCGCTTCTCGTCGCGCCCGGCCCGCGGCTCGTCGCCGGTGCCGCCCGCTCGCTCGGGCGGCTCGAAGGGATGATCCGCTGGCGGCTCGCAGAGGAAAGCAAGCATCCACGGTCGCCGGCAACTCGCAACGAGCCGCATCCGAGCCAAGAAACCTGATCACGGGCGCCGACGGCGCTGGCAGATTGAATGAGGACGTCAAAGATGAAGAAGGCATTGGTCTGCGGCGCTGGAGGCTTCATCGGCTCGCATCTCGTCAAGCGGCTGAAGCGGGAAGGCTTCTGGGTGCGGGGCGCCGATCTCAAGTACCCGCGCTTCAGCGAGACCGAGGCCGACGACTTCATCGTCGGCGACCTGCGCGACGTGAGCGTGTGCCGCGAGGCGGTCGATACGCGCTTCGACGAGGTCTACCAGCTCGCTGCCGACATGGGCGGCGCCGGCTACATCTTCACCGGCGAGAATGACGCCGACGTGATGCACAACTCCGCGCAGATCAACCTCAACATGCTCGAGGCCTGCCGGCGGCGGAACTCGTTCCGCATCTTCTACTCGTCGTCGGCCTGCATCTATCCCGAGTTCCGCCAGACCGATCCCGACAATCCCGGCCTCGCCGAGACGGACGCCTACCCGGCCGGGCCGGACAGCGAGTACGGCTGGGAGAAGCTCTTCTCCGAGCGGCTCTACGGCGCCTACGCGCGCAACCACGGCTTCGAGGTGCGCGTCGCGCGCTACCACAACATCTTCGGCCCCGAAGGCTCCTGGAACGACGGCAAGGAGAAGGCGCCAGCCGCAATCTGCCGCAAGGTGGCCACGGCCGAGGACGGCGGCGAGATCGAGATCTGGGGCGATGGCAACCAGACGCGCTCGTTCCTCTACATCGACGAGTGCCTCGAGGGCACGACACGGCTCATGCGCCAGTCGTGGCCCGGCCCCGTCAATATCGGCTCGGACGAGCTCATCTCCATCAACGGCCTCGCCGACATGGCGGCCGGCCTCGCGGACAAGAAGGTCCACAAGCGCCACATTCCCGGACCGCTCGGTGTCCGCGGCCGCAACTCGGACAACCGCCTGATCCTCGAGAGGCTCGGCTGGCGCCCGTCGAGCCCGCTTCGCGATGGCATGGCCAAGACCTACGCCTGGATCGCCCAGCAGGTGCAGATCGCGAAGCAGCGGGGCAAGGCGAAGGTGTGAGCCGAGGCCTGCGCCGCGCGCCACCACGAAGGCTCCTCCACCTTTCAGCTTCGTCCCGCCGGCTCGCATTTGCTGAGGTGAAGGACTGAAGCCGCGCAGGCGCTCGTGCTCATCCCGCGCGGCTACCACTTCAAAGATCGACGCGATCGATCGTCCAATCGACGAGCGGGATGTTGGGCATCTCTCGACCGTCGTCCTTGCCGATCTCGTCCTTTATGACCGCCTCGAGCTTGGCGTTCATGGCCATGATCAGCTTGTCGTTCGCTTTACGATCGGCAGCAAGATTCTTGACCTCCTCCGAATCGTCGGCGTGGTCGAACAGCTCGACGTCGTTCCACTGATAGAGTTGCTCGATCGTCTGTGGCGAGTTGCGATCCAACGGCGAGAAGTAGCGGGAGAACTTGTAGCGTCCATCGAAGACGGTGCGCACGCTACCCCGCTTCTTCATATCGGGCTTATAGCCCTCCCTGATCAATTGCATGATCGGCTTCTTTCCGAGCAGCTTCGCCTCGGCGGCGATCCGCAGTACGTTGCTGTCGTTGGTCCCCAGCCCGCTGTAGGTGAAGAGAACGCTCTGCCTCACCTCGTTGACGGATGCGGCCCCCGGGTTCGTGAAGACCTGGGAGAAATCCTTTCCGGGCAACGATCGCCCGGCGAGCTCCCCGATCTGCGCCGCGCTGGCGCCCGCCATCGACATCAAAGTCGGCACGAAATCGATGTGCCCCGTCAGGGCCTTGCAGCTCTTGCCGCCGGACACGTCCGGATGGACGATGTGCAGCGGCAGATGCATGGTCTCCTTGTAGGCAAACGGCCCCTTGCCGTGCATGCCATGAGAGCCGGCCGCCTCGCCGTGATCTGACGTGAAGACGATGATGGTGTTGTCGGTCAAGCCCAGCGCCTCCAGCTCTCTCAGCATGAAGCTCAGCTGGTTGTCCACCGCGCGCGTGCAATTGATGTAGTAGTCGTTGAAGCGGCGCCAGCGCTCGGGCTCCAGCGGGATATGCCCGAGATAGTAGTCCCAGCACTTGATGAACTCGCCGTGCGCCTTGGGACGGCCGGGCGCATTCATCGGCTCCAGAAGGCTCTTCGGCAGGGGCTCGTCCCAGGTGGCCTTGTACAATGGGTGTTTGGGTGCCCGGGCCGCGTGCTGGAGCAGATTTCCCGTATTCTGGACATTCTCGCCGGGTGCGTCCGTATTGAAATACATGACATCGTGCGGATTGACGAGACTTACGAAAAGCGCCCAGGGCTTCTGGTCGTCGGAAAGGACCTGCCCCTTCTTTCTGAGCCATGTGACGGCACTGCCGGCGACGAGATGATCGTACGTATAACCACCGAGGGTATGACCTATAATGTCGCCGGGATGAAAATAATCAGCGAATCCGTATTTCTCCATCTCATCGGTCAGCAATTTTTCATCGTTATGGTCGAAATCACGGTTGAGGTGCCATTTACCTTTATATGCCGTGTAGTAGCGCAACTTCCTCAGCATATGGCCGATGGTCGGAATTTTTGTCGACATGTTGCCGACATAAGGCATGTCGCAGTTCTCGAACATTCCGTTGTCGACCGTCGTGAGGCCGGTCACCATGACGCTGCGCGACGAGGTGCACATCGTCGCCGGGCAATGATGATTGTGGAAAGTCGTGCCTTTCTCCTGCAGCCATTCATGGGCCGGAAGAGACAGGCCCTTCGGCCACGACGTGCGGTAGCGCTCCTGGTCGGTGAAGACGAAGAGTATGTTGGGCGCGGCCTTCGATTTGCGCAGCTGTTGCGGCGCGCCACCGGCGGACGTCTGGGCCACGGCAGTCTCGCCGAGTGCAGCCAGCGTGGCAGGAGCCGCCAACGCACCCGCTGCCAGCGTCAGCGCATCTCGCCGTGAAATCCCGGCGCGGATATTTTGTTTACCGATCGTTTCGGCGTCCCGCATGGCTTTTCCCTTTCGGCTCGTCACGAACTGCCGTTGAAGATTGACAGCCTACGATACGATTGACGCCGGCTGGTGGGTTAGATCATGATCAGTCAAAACGGGCGATTTAACTGGCTTGCTATCAGCAATGTCATCGCTTCGGAGCCGAGAATGAACCGCTCGACATTTACAGACTCTGAAGAGTTGTCCCACCGTCTGCGACACACGAATGTCACGGCCATGCAGACCAATGCGGGCGCATTCTCGGCTCGGCTGACGACCTATTGCGTCGACGGATGGAGCATTCAGCATGTCGAAATGCTGGCAGGTGCCTCCATCTGCTTCGGTGCCTCACCGGCAGATCGGCATGCCTTCGTCGTACCGCGCACGTCTTCCCCAGGCTTCAGGTTGCTGGGCTCGAGCGTCGATGCAATGTCCTTTGCGGCCTACACCCCCGGGAGCGAGCACGCCGATGTCACCGCGGCTGGCGTCCGGCTGTCCGTGGTCGTTCCGCCCAACGGGTTCATCAGGGACCTGTCTCTCGATCAGATGACGCTGCCACGTTCCGGCTCGCATCACTTCCGGCTGCCGCCCCGACAGATGGCAATGCTGAGAGCGGCGCTCGACGACCTCGACGATGCGGTCATGCAATTCGACGGCCGGTTTCCCAAGCATGTCAACGAGCAATCGCTGAGCCGCGACCTGTGCGCGGCCCTCGAAGCCGGAATCCGCCAACTGGAGCCCGACGAAAAGCGAGGCCGGCCGGCGCTCCCCAGGCCATCGATCCTGAAAGAATTGCGCCAGAGGCTCGAGGAGGATTGGACGGAGCCTCTGATGATCAGCGAGATCGCCTCGGGCTTGAATGTCAGCGAGCCGACGCTACGGCGAATTTTCATCGACTGGTTCGACATGCCCCCGGCACGCTTTCTTCTCCTCAGACGCTACTATCTGGTCAGGAGGATGTTGCAGAGCAAGGCATGCCGGTCGGTTTCCGAGGCGGCTCACTCCTTCGGGTTCTGGAACCTGAGCCGCTTCGCAGCGGCCTACCGATCGCTTTTCGGCGAGCCGCCTTCGCTGACTCTCAAGAAGGCATTGTCGCGAGCATGAGCCTGGACATTTCCACTATTTCAATCCTGGCGCTGGCGCAGGTGGTGGCCCGCCGAGCGGCAGGGTGACGGAGAGGAGACCCGCATCACCCTTCAGGCGGTTCTCCTCGTTGAACTCATGGTACCAGCTGAGCTTCGTATTGATCGGGACGGGCCCCAACTGGAACGTATAGTTCAGCGATGGCCCCAAGGCGGTGACCCGCCCCTTGAAGTCGCCGAGAATGGCGCCGGCTCCGCTGTCGCCGGTCACCTGCTGATAGTGATAGCCCACGACGCCGATCGCCAGCTGTGGTGAGAAATGGCGCATGACGGCGAGCTCGGCGTGGAAGTCTGTCCCGGACTTGTAGTTGGAATCCGGGTTCTCGAAATTGAACGTAAAGCCCGAGGCGAGGGACACCTCGATGCCGACCTTGGGGTCCAGCCAGGTTAACGAGCCCGTCGTATCGACCGCCCAGTGGTTGAACCCAATGTTGGCCAGCCGGCCCGCATCCCAGGCACCGAGCGGCACGTTGACCATGGTGCCGACATTCCAGTGCCAAGGGCCTTGGTGCCACCCGATGAAGGCGCTGGCGACAGGGTCGCCGAAGGCCGTCCGGTCATCGCTCTCGCTGAATTGCCGGCCGGCCTGGATCGTGCGGTTGATCGGCGATGGCAACGTGAAGGTGGCACGCGCGCCCAAGTCGAAGCCGACATCCTTCCAGCCGATCGGGGTCGTCAGGCTGAAGCCCACGTGGCCGCCGAGCACCGGCTGGGGCGCGACCCACACCACCGTCGGCATCTGGTAGTACGCCCGTGCATCGACGTTGAGATCGGCCTCGAGAAGGAGGGGAACATTGGCCGTATCGCGGGTGCCGGTCCGGCCTGCGGTCACCCCCAGTGCAGCGCTGCCGGAGGCCGAGCCGCTATAAGAGTAGCTGCTGTCCACCAAGTAGGTGCCGGGCGGAGGAATGAAGCCGGCCATCGAGCCCTTGGAGCCGAGCAGATACACACTGGTTGCCTGCTCGGCTGCACCGGCGGGGCCGGGCAACGTGGTCGACATGATGCTGGCGGCGGCCAAGCTCGCAATGACGGCGGGCACGGTATTCGGGGTTAGTTTCATCTGGATGTCCGGCAGCTCGAATAGGGCCTGATCTGCGTCAAACGTATGTGAGTCACGCGGCACCGACAGCGTCACGACCGCTCAAAAATCGGGATCGCGACACGTGTGGTACTATAGTAACAGGCGTCCAGCGATCGACGCGGGCGCAGTCGGGGCCCGATCCTGGACAAGGCGGTCGATGCCATCACCACTGACGATGTGCTGGGCGTGTTGCGCCCGATCTGGGCGACTAAGGCAGAGACCGCCTCAAGGCTGCGATGGCGGAGGAGGCATCCGCCTCACTCGCATCCTTGGGCGTTTGCCTTCGTCATACATAACCATTGAAATACCTTGCCAATTCGTCGTTCCCGTCTACGTTCGTCCAGGAAAATCCACCGCAATCCAGTGTCAGGACTAGGGTGGAAACTAGGGTGAACCCTGGGGCGAGGGACATCAAGATGAGTGGTCTCCATCGGCTCACGGCACGGCAAGTGGCGACAGCGAAGCCCGGCCGGCATAGCGATGGCGGCGGCCTCTATCTCGTCGTCGATCCAGGCGGGTCGAAGCGATGGGCGTTCATGGTCTGGCGCGACAAGAAGCCGACAGAGATTGGCCTCGGCAGCATGCGGCAGGGCGTGTCGCTGGCCATGGCCCGCGAGCGGGCCGCAGAGTGTCGTCGCCTACGGGCCGAGGGCAAGAACCCGCGGGCGTGGAAGCAACATGAGCAGGAGAAGCCGACCTTCGGTGCGATCGCCGACGAGGTGATCTCCGCGCTAGAAGCCGGCTGGCGAAACCCGAAGCATCGAGCCCAATGGCGCTCGACGATCGCGACCTACTGCGGCCCGATCCTGGGCAAGCCTGTCGACGCAATCACCACTGACGATGTGCTGGGCGTCCTGCGCCCGATCTGGGCGACCAAGGCCGAGACCGCGTCGCGCCTGCGGGGCCGGATCGAGAAAATTCTCGACGCGGCCAAAGCCAAGAGCCTGCGCGACGGAGAGAATCCGGCGCGCTGGCGCGGGCACCTCGAGAACCTGCTCGCGAAGCGCCAGAAACTCCAGCGTGGCCATCACGCCGCCATGCCATGGGCCGATCTGCCGGACTTCATCGCGCGCCTTCGGGCCCGGCAGGCCACCGCGTCTCTGGCCCTCGAGTTCACCATCCTCACCGCTGCCAGGACCGGCGAGACGCTCGGCGCGCGGTGGGATGAAATCGACCTCGAAAGCCGACTTTGGTCGATCCCTGCCGATCGGATGAAGGCAGGCCGCCCGCACCGCGTCCCACTATCCGACAGGGCCTGCGACATCCTCGAGAAGCTGGCGCAGTTTCGCATCGGCGAGTACGTGTTCCCCGGCGCCAGAGCCGGACGACCGCTCTCCGGCATGGCGATGGAGATGCTGCTCAGGCGCATGGGCGCCGACGCCTACACGGTTCACGGCTTCCGCTCGGCGTTCAAAACCTGGGCCGTCGAGTCGACCTCGTTCCCGAACGAGCTGAGCGAGGCAGCGCTCGCGCACCTCTCGGGCGACGCCGTCGAGCGGGCCTACAGCCGCACCGACCGGCTGGAGCAGCGGCGTGCGTTGATGGAGGCGTGGGCGCGATTCGTTGCCGGAAACGGCGAGACCCGGGTCAGATTCAAGGTGCCGTTGACATGAGGGCAAGGAACACTAAAAAAGGAACGCGCTAAAATATAAATCCGGCGTCCTCACGGGTTCGATCAGTCGGGGTGTTAGATTGGAGGTATGTTAGCTCGACTCAATAAATCCATGCCAGTTCAGACTTGACGGTCTCGTCCTCTCTTGGAAGTTTATAGCTCTGACCGAGCTGATTTCCTCCTGCCGGTCGGACCTGATCGGCTGTCCCCGGTGACGACGGCCGGCGTCTTGTGCTAGAGCATTTTCCATTCACACGGAACCATAGCCGGCAGCGGTGAAGAAGCCGAGGCAGTCCTGGCGGGTGATCTGCTGGATTGCCTCGGCAATGGCTTCCCAGAGTGCGCTCAGGGTCCGGGCTGC
>JBFWQN010000113.1:0-11943 GCA_050249405.1 Hyphomicrobiaceae bacterium
GCAGGATCTCCCGACCATGAAGAGAGTCGAATACGCCGAGGGGATGGGCTTCATCTCGCCCATCGACGAGGTTCTCGAGGACTTCCGCAACGGGCGGATGATCATTCTCGTCGACGCCGAGGATCGCGAGAACGAGGGGGACCTTGTCATTGCCGGCCAGATGGCCACGCCGGAGGCCATCAACTTCATGGCCAAGCACGGGCGCGGCCTGATCTGCCTGTCGATCACCGAGCAGCGTGCCGACCAGCTGCGGCTCGAGTACATGACGCGCAACAACAGGGCGCGGAACCGCACGGCGTTCACGGTCTCGATCGAGGCGCGCGAGGGCATCGCCACCGGCATCTCGGCCCACGATCGCGCACTGACCATCGCGACCGCCATCGACCAGACCAAGGATCACGCCGATATCGTGTCGCCGGGCCACGTTTTCCCGCTGGTGGCCCGCGAGGGCGGCGTCCTCGTCCGGGCCGGCCACACCGAGGCCTCGGTCGATCTCGCCCGTCTCGCCGGCCTCTATCCGTCGGGCGTGATCTGCGAGATCATGAACGACGACGGCACGATGGCCCGCATGCCGGACCTCGTGCCCTTCGCGCAGCGCCACGGCCTGAAGATCGGAACCATCGAGGATCTGATCGCCTACCGCCTGAAGAACGACCGGGTGGTGGACCGCACGGCAACGACTCGCGTCGAGAGTATCTACGGTGGCGGCTTCGAGCTTTACACGTATGTGACGAAGGTCGATCCCGTCGAGCACCTCGCGCTGGTCAAGGGCGACCTGTCGGCTCCGGGCCCGGTCATGGTGCGCGTGCATGCGGTCAGTGTCGCGGCCGACCTGCTCGGTATCGGTGGCGGCACCGACCGGGATTCGCTCGTCCAGAAGGCCATGCAGATGATCGACCGCGAAGGCCGCGGCGTCATCGTTCTGATCCGCGACCTGCGCCCCCACTCGGTGTCGGAATGGATCGGCACGCGCCTTCCGGACCCCCGGGCAGGCCGCTCGGCCGAGCAGCGCAACGTCGAGATCGGCATCGGCTCGCAAATCCTGCGCGACCTCGGCGTCAGCGAGATGGTATTGCTGAGCAACCAGCCGCACTCGCGCTACGTTGGGCTCGAGGGCTATGGCTTGAAGATCGTAGGAAAGCGGAGGATCGAGTAGAGACATGGCCGGCAAGGGAACGGGCGGCGGCGGGCCCGAGGGCCGCGTCGAGGGCGCCAACATCCTCGTCATCGAGGCGCGCTACTACGAGGACATCGCCGACGAGCTGATCGCCGGCGCGATCGCCGAGATCGAGGCGGCCGGTGCCGCCTACGAGCGTATCGCCGTGCCCGGCGCGCTCGAGATCCCGCAGGTGATCCACATGGCGGGCGACGGCGCGCTCGACTACGACGGCGTCATTGCCTGCGGTTGCGTCATCCGCGGCGAGACCTCGCACTACGACATCGTGTGCGAGAACACCAACCACTGGCTCTACGATGCGGCGGCACAGTTGCAGCTGCCCGTCGGCAACGCCATCCTCACCGTCGATACGAAGGAGCAGGCCTTGGCCCGCGCCCGGGGCGGTCGCGAAGGCAAGGGTGGCGACGCGGCGCGCGCCGTGCTCCGTCTGATCGAGATCCGTCGCGCGTTCGACGAGCGCTCGGGATGAGCAGCGCGCCGCGACCTGCTCCGGCCCAGCCGCTGGCCCCGCGCTCGGCGGCCCGTATCGCGGCCGTGCAGGCGCTCTACCAGATGGATCTGGCCGCCACCGACCTGACGGACGTGCTGGCCGAGTTCGAGGCGTTCCGTTTCGGAGCCAAGGCCGACGACCCTGCCCTGGCCGATGCGGACAAGGATTTCTTCCGCAGCCTGGTGCAGGGTGTGGTGCGGCGTCAGCGCGAGATCGACCCGGTTATCGACCAGCAACTGGCCGAAGGCTGGCGGCTCAACCGAATCGACTCGATCCTGCGAGCGATCCTTCGCGCGGGGGCACTCGAGCTCATCGAGCGCAAGGACGTCCCGGCCCGGGTCGTGATCACCGAGTACGTCAACGCGGCCCACGCATTCCTCGGCGAGGACGAGCCACGCGTCGTCAATGCCGTGCTCGACAAGCTCGCGCGTCGCCTGCGCGCGAGCGAGCTCTCCTGAGCAGCCCGCCCAACCTTCGTGCTTTCGTGCTGGACTCGTAGAAAAGGCCGGCGGCGGTGCGACCCGCCTCCGGCCTGCTCGTGATCGTGCGCTCTGCGCTCACCGGAAGCGCGCGTTGACCCCCTCCAGCGCCTTCGAGCCGGGGCACAGCTCCGCCACCGGAATCTCGTTGAGCGGCCGGTCGGGCGTCTGCAGCACGTCGTGCAGGTCGTCGCCCGCCTCGTTGACGTAGAGAAGCCCCGTCGCAACCTGTCCCTTCGAGGCGTTCTTGCGGATCGTCA
Organism: Hyphomicrobiaceae bacterium; assembly: GCA_050249405.1. Lineage (GTDB taxonomy): Bacteria > Pseudomonadota > Alphaproteobacteria > Rhizobiales > Hyphomicrobiaceae. Next base: position 2,407 of record JBFWQN010000113.1, read on the forward strand.
TGATCGCCTCGTCGGGATCGCGGAAGTCGTGGCCAACGCCCAGCTTGTTCAGCAGCAGCTTGGAGCCATCGTGCAGTGTCACGGCGGCGGTCGTGCCCTCGGCGTAGGAGATGGTGATCTCCTCCTTCGGCTCGACGAAATCCAGCTTGTTCTCGGATGCCATGTTGTGCGCGCGCACGTAGTCGAAGCTCTTGGTCGACTGCGGATGGTTGTTGAACGTCACGCACGGGCTGATGACGTCGAGGAAGGCGAAGCCCTTGTAGCTGATCGCGGCCTTGATCAGCGGAATGAGCTGCTTCTTGTCGCCCGAGAACGAGCGGGCGACGAAGCCGGCGCCGAGCTGGATCGCCATCTGGCAGAGATCGATGGCGTCGAACGGATTGGCCTCGCCCTTCTTCGACGGCGATGATTTGTCGTTGGTCGCCGAGAATTGGCCTTTCGTCAGCCCGTAGCAGCCGTTGTTCATGACGATGTAGCTCATGTTGAGCTTGCGCCGGACGGCATGAGCGAACTGCCCGAGACCGATCGAGGCGGTATCTCCATCGCCCGAGACACCGATGTAGACGAGGTCCTTGTTGGCCATATTGGCGCCGGTCGTGACCGACGGCATGCGGCCGTGCACCGAGTTGAAGCCGTGGCTGCGACCGAGGAAGTAGGTCGGCGTCTTCGACGAGCAGCCGATGCCACTGAGCTTGGCGATCCGGTGGGCGGGCAGATCCAGCTCGAAGCACGCCTCGATGATGGCCGCCGTGATGCTGTCGTGCCCACAGCCCGCGCACAGTGTCGACATCGATCCTTCGTAGTCGCGATGCGTGAGCCCAAGCTCGTTCTTCGGCAGGGCGGGATGGTGAGCGATCGGCTTGGCGATGTAGGTCATGGGTGTCTCTCCCAAGGCGTTGCGGCGAGCGCGGGGCTCACTCGGTCGGGGTGAAGCGGTCGATTCCGCGAAGCGGACTGCGCGCGTCGATAATGGGCGGCGGGAGCATGCCGATGAGGCCGGTCACGGTGATCTCCTCCCTGTCGCCCGATGTCACGCGGTCGCCTGTGGCTACTCCGCAGCCTGCGCCTTAGCCGGCCGCAGGTGGCGGAGCACCGACTGGCGGACGAAATCCGCCGTCATCGGCGTGCCGTCGTAGTTCAGCATCGGGATGAGCTTCTCCTGGGGCACCTGTCCCTCCACCATCAGCAGCTGCCGCATCTGCGCGTCCCGGTTCTGCTCGACGACGAAGATCGTCTCGTGCGCAGCGCAGAACGCCTTCACCTCGTCCGTGAACGGGAAGGCCTTCAGCCGGAGCGAGTTGACCCGCACCCCGTCGCGATCGAGGTAGTCGAGTGCCTCCAGCACCGCCGGCCGGGTAGCCCCGAAATAGATGAGGCCAACCTTCCCCGCCGGATCACGCGTCGTGATCTCGGGCTTCGGCACGATCGTGGCCGCGGTGTCGAACTTCTTCCGGATCCGATCGACGATGCGGGCGTGGATGCGGCCGTCCTCGGTGTATCGCGCGTACTCGTCGTGGCTGGTGCCGCGCGTGAAGTACGAGCCCATGGCCTCGTGCGTGCCCGGCAGCGTGCGATAGGGAATGGCATCGCCGTCGACGTCGAGATAGCGGCCCCAAGGCTTCCCCTTGGCTTTCGCGAAGCCTTCGAGCTCGGCCTTCGAGAGCACCTTGCCACGATCCGCGACCCGGCTGTCGTCCCAGGTGAAAGCGTCGGTCATCCAGTCGTTCATGCCGATATCGAGATCCGACATCACCATGACCGGCGTCTGCAGCCGCTCCGCCAGGTCGAACGCGTCGGCGCTCATGGAGAAGCACTCGGTCGGATTCGAGGGGAAGAGCAGCACGTGCTTCGTGTCGCCATGGCTTGCATAGGCGCACGAGATGATGTCGGGCTGGCCAGTGCGCGTCGGCATGCCGGTCGACGGGCCACCGCGCTGAATGTTGTAGAGGACCACCGGGATCTCGGCGAAGTAGGCCAGACCCAGGAACTCGCTCATCAGAGAGATGCCCGGCCCCGAGGTGGCCGTGAACGACCGCGCGCCATTCCAGCCGCCACCGATGGCGACACCGATGGCGGCGAGCTCGTCCTCGGCCTGGACGATGGCGTAGTTGCGCTTGCCGTCCTTGCCGACCCGGAAGCGGCGGGCATGCTTCTCGAAGCCCTCGGCCAGCGAGGTGGAGGGCGTGATCGGATACCAGGCGCAGACCGACGCCCCGGCGTACACAGCGCCCAGTCCCGCTGCCTCGTTGCCCGTCACCATGATCTTGCCCTTGGCGCCTTCGGCGTGGCGCACCTTGATCGGCAAGGGGCAGGTGAAGTTCTCCTGCGCGTACTCGCGGCCGATCTGCACGGCCTGCATATTCGCGGCGAGCAGCTTCTCCTTGCCCTTGAGCTGGTCGGCGACCACGCCCTCCAGCACCTTGACGTCCATATCGAGCAGCGCTGTCAACGCACCGACGTAGACCATGTTCTTGAACAGCTGCCGCTGGCGGGCATCCTTCCAGATCTTGGCACAGATCTCGGCGATCGGCAGCCCCAGCACCGTGATGTCGGTTCGCTGCCACAGGCGCGGCATGGTGGAGTCATAGAGAAGCCAGCCGCCCGCCACCACCTCGCCCACGTCGTTGGCGTAGGTCTGCGGATTCATGGCGACCATCAGGTCGATGCCGTCCCGCCGCGCGATGTAGCCCGCCTCCGACACGCGCACCTCGTACCAGGTGGGCAAGCCCTGGATGTTCGACGGGAAGATGTTCTTCGGCGAAACCGGGATGCCCATGCGGAACAGCGTCTTGGCGAACATGGTGTTCGCCGAGGCGCTGCCCGAGCCGTTGACCGTCGCGAACTTGATGACGAAGTCGTTGATCCCGCTCATGCTCTCGAACCTTGGCTCCGCCAGGGGGGTCAGACCCCGCTCCGCTGGCCCTGCAAATGTCACGCGGCGTGCATCGGCGGGGTCTGACCCCTGGTGCCGGCACGCCTCTGCCTCACCTCAGGTAAGCACTGTGATGACTGGTGCAGGCCTTCGCGGCCTGCGCCTCCACGTAGAAGAACTTCTGCATGTCCCAGGCGCCGGTCGGACAGCGCTCCGCGCAAAGGCCACAGTGCAGGCACACGTCCTCGTCCTTGGCCATGATGCGGCCGGTCTTGAGGGGCTCGGAGACGTAGATGTCCTGCGTCTTGTTCAACGCCGGCACGCGCAGCGAATTGCGCAATGCCGTCTCGTCGTCGTTTTCCGTGAAGTTGATGCAGTCGACCGGGCAGATGTCCATGCACGCGTCGCACTCGATGCAAAGCGAGCCGGTGAAAACCGTCTGCACATCGCAGTTGAGGCAGCGCTCGACCTCCTTCGCCGCGAGCCTGTCGTCGTAGCCGAGCTCCACCTCCATCGCGAGGTTGCGAATCGAGGCCTTGAGGTCGGCGTGAGGCACGTGCGTACGGTTTGCCCCGTTGTAGTCGTTCGAGTACGACCACTCATGGATGCCCATTTTCTGGGAGACCAGGGTGGCGCCCGGTGCGGGCCGCTCGGTGATCGGGCGGCCATTGCAGTAGGCGTCGATCGAGATCGCCGCCTGGTGACCGTGGCTCACGGCCCAGATGATGTTCTCGGGGCCCCAGGCGGCGTCACCGCCGAAGAACACCCCCGGACGCGTCGACATGAAGGTGTTGCGGTCCACCTTGGGCATGTCCCACTCGCCGAACTCGAGGCCGATGTCGCGCTCGATCCACGGGAAGGCGTTGTCCTGGCCGATGGCCATCAGAACGTCGTCGCAATCGATGGTGACCAGCTCGCCCGAGGCCTTGAGCTGCGGCCGGCCCTTGGCGTCGACGCCGGTCTCGATCATTTTCTCGAACGTGACGCCTGCGAGCTTGCCGCCCTTGATCACGAACGCCTTCGGCGCGTGGTTGTCGAGGATCGGAATGCCCTCGTGGATCGCGTCCTTGATCTCCCATTCGGACGCTTTCATCACCTTGCGCGGCGAGCGGACCGTGACGGTCACCGTCTCGGCCCCCATGCGCAAAGCCGTACGGCAGCAGTCCATCGCCGTGTTGCCGCCACCGATCACGACGACGCGCTTGCCGATCTTGTCGATGTGCTTGAAGGCGACCGAGGTCAGGAAGTCGATGCCGATGTGGATGTTGGCGTCGGCCTCCTTGCGGCCGGGAATGTCGAGATCCTTGCCGCGGGGCGCGCCGGTGCCCACGAACACGGCGTCGTAGCCCTCGTCGACGATGGCCTTGAGGCTCTTCACCTCGTAGCCGAAGCGGCACTCGACGCCGAAGCTGGTGATGCGCTCGACCTCCTCGTCGAGCACCTGCTCGGGCAGGCGGAACGACGGGATGTTGGTCCGCATCAGGCCGCCGCCCTTGGGATCCTTGTCGAACAGCACGCAATGGTAGCCGAGCGGCATCAGGTCGCGAGCGACCGTGAGGGAAGCCGGCCCGGCGCCGAGCAGGGCGACGCGCCTGCCGTTCTTCGTGGCCGGAATCTCCGGCATGAACATGTCGACCTCGCCCTTGTAGTCGGCGGCGACCCGCTTCAGGCGGCAGATCGCGACCGGCTCGGCGTTCTTGCGCGAGGGATCCTTGGCGTTGGGCTCGTCGCTCTCCTGCAGGCGGCCGCGGCGGCAGGCCGGCTCACAGGGGCGATCGCAGACGCGGCCGAGGATGCCGGGGAACACGTTCGATTCCCAGTTCAGCATGTAGGCTGCCGCGTAGCGGCCCTGGGCGATCAGCCGGATGTACTCCGGCACCGGCGTGTGCGTCGGGCAGGCCCATTGGCAATCGACCACTTTGTGGAAGTACTTCGGGTTGGAGATGTCGGTCGGGGCCATGCGTGCTCGGGCCCGCGCTGCGATCTCGCTCGCCTGCATCTGGCTCTCATTCCCTGGATCGTTTCCTCGCACCCTGGTGCCGGACCTGGCCACGCTGGCCGGAACCGTCCTTGGCGCGGTGCCCACCGCACTGCCTCCTGAACCACGAACTCCGGTCCGGACAGCGCTGGCCGCACAACCGCACCTTCTAATGGGCAAAGGTAGGCACCCGCAACGACTTGTCGTGCGGCAGTGCACAATGAACGGCCACAGCCTGTGGGCAGCCGCTGCGTGCGCCAATGGGTCGTGTTGCCGAGCGGCAACGCAGCGCCTAGCTGTCGGCCATGCCACGCCAAGCGACATTGGTCGAAAGACTAGCGAACCCCGCGCAGTTCATGGCGCTCTCGGCGCGGCTCCTGCCGTGGTTCACAGCCTTGGCGGCAATCGTGATCTCCGCCGGGCTGTGGCTCGGATTTTCGGCCCCGCCGGACTACCAGCAGGGCCATACGGTGAAGATCATGTTCATCCACGTGCCCTGCGCGTGGCTGGCGATGGCCACCTACATGCTGGTCGCCGTGTCGAGCGCCGGGCTGCTGATCTTCCGCCATCCGCTCGCCGACGTCTCGGCCAAGGCGGCGGCACCCATCGGCGCGGCATTTACTCTGCTCGCACTTTTGACCGGCTCGCTCTGGGGAAAGCCCATGTGGGGAGCCTACTGGGTGTGGGACGCCCGGCTCACCTCGGTGCTGATTCTCTTCTTTCTCTATCTCGGGCTGATCGCGCTCCGGTCCTCGGTCGACGACGAGGTCCTCGCCGGCCGCTTGACCGCGCTGCTTGCCCTGGTGGGCATCGTCATCCTCCCCGTGATCAAGTTCTCGGTGGACTGGTGGTATACGCTGCACCAGCCCTCGACCCGCTTCACGCAGACGCTCGATCCCGTCTTCCGCACCCCGCTGCTGGTCATGACGGCGGGCTTCACGCTCATGCTGCTCGCCATGCATATGAAGGCCATGCGCAACGAGATCCTCCGCCGCCGCGTGAAGGCGGCAACGATCCGGGCCGTCGAGCGAGCCGGCCGCGCCGACGCGCCCGGTCCGGCCCGGACCGCGTGAGGGAGACATGGATCTCGGACCGCATGCGGTATTCATCTGGCTCTGCTACGCCGCCGTCGGCGTGGTCGTCGGGGGGCTGGTCGCAGCGCTGTGGCTCGACGGTCGGCGACAGGCGCGCGCGCTGGCCCGGCTCGAAGCGAGCCAAGGCCGGGCACCCAAGAGCTGAGGCAGGTCATGCAGGACAAGTCACCCGACGTGGGCGAGGGAGGGCTGGACCGGCGGGCAGCCGTCCCGCCATCGGTTCCTGCCGGGCGCCGTCGACTGCGCCTGGTGCTCGTCCCACTGCTGATCTTCACGGCCATGGCCGGGCTGTTCGCGCTGGCGCTGCGCAAGGGCGATCCGTCCAAGATTCCATCCGCCCTGATCGGCCGCCCGGCTCCGGTGCTGGAGCTGCCGCCGCTCGCCGGAGTGGCCGCCGCCGCCGATGCCCCGGCCTCCGTGGCCGCGAGCATCGGCAAGGGCCGGCCCGTGGTCGTGAACTTCTGGGCCTCCTGGTGCGTACCGTGCGCCGAGGAGCACCCGCAGCTGGTGGCCCTGGCGCAACGGTCCGGCGTGCGCCTCGTCGGCATCAACTACAAGGACCAGCCCGCGAGCGCGCTGCGCTTCCTCGAGCAGCACGGCAATCCCTATGCCGTGACCGGAACAGACACGAGCGGGCGCGCCGCGATCGAATGGGGCGTCTACGGCATGCCGGAGACCTTCATCGTGGATGGCAGGGGCATCGTCGTCTTCAAGCACGTGGGCCCGATCACCCCTGCCTCGCTCGAGCGACAGGTCCTGCCGGCGATCGCGAAGGCCGGCGCCGCCGAGTGACGGAAAGACCAGTGCCGGCGGAGACCGGTCGGACCGCTTGGAAGGCGGCTACGTCGCAGGCTGAGCAAATCACTTTACGCGACTGTATTTTCCAGGCAATTTCCGCGGCGACCAGAGCTGGATGTGTGACATGGACGCCGATGTGATCGTGGTGGGCGGCGGCGGCGCCGGCTTGGCGGCAGCAGCGGAGGCGGCTGGACTCGGCCGGCATGTCGTGCTGCTGGAGAAGGGCGACCGGCTCGGCGGATCGACGGCCTGGTCGGTCGGCTCGATCTCGGTCAGCAACACCCCGCAGCAGCGGCGCGTCGGCATCCTCGACCATCCCGACGCGCACTTCGAGGACCTCGAGACGCTGGCAGGCGCGATGGCCAATCGCGACAATCGCGCATTGCGCCGGCTGCTCGTCGACAACATCACCGACACCTTCGCCTGGCTCGAGGCAGCCGGTCTGGTTTTCACCGGTCCCAACCCGGAGCCTCCGCACCGCCTGCCACGGATGCACAACGTGCTCCCCAACTCGCGCGCCTTTCCGGAAATGTTGGGCCGGCTCTGTCGCAAACGCGGCGTCGACATCCGGCTCGCCGTGGTCGCCGACAGCCTGATCGTGGAGGATGGCCGCGTCGTGGGAGTGAAGGCCAGGCCCGTCCACGGCGGCATCACGATCGAGGTCCGCGCGCGCGCCGGCGTGGTGCTCGCCGGAGGCGATTTCGCCGCCAACCGCGAGATGAAGCTCGCCCACGCCGGACCGGCAACGGCCGAGCTGCAGGCCGTCAACCCCGGCGCCACGGGCGAAGCCATCAGCATCGGTCTCGCGGCTGGGGCAACGCTCGTCAACGGCGACATCGTGCGCGGGCCGATCATGCGCTTCGTGCCGCCCGCCAAGGAAAGCCTGCTCCGCCGCCTGCCGCCGCAGCGGTGGCTGGCGCTGGTCCTCGCCTTCGCGCAGGACTGGTTGCCCGAGCGCATCAAGCGGCCGTTCGCCATGAGCTTCCTGGTGACCGCGCTCGGGCCGGCGCGGGGGCTGTTCGAGGCCGGCGCCATCCTGGTCAATCGGGAGGGCCGCCGTTTCACGGACGAGCTCGGCCGGCCGGGCGAGGCGGTCCCCTCCCAGCCCGAGCGCGAGGCCTACATCGTCATGGATGCCGGCACGGCCGGGCGGTTCTCGGCATGGCCGAATTTCGTCTCGACCGCACCCGGCGTCGCCTACGCGTACATGGCCGACTACAAGCGTAGCCGGCCGGACCTCTTCCACGAGGCACCCGATGCCGACGGCCTCGCCATCTCGATCGGGGTCCCCGCCGCGGCGCTCTCGCAAACGATCGCCGACTCCGGCAAGGACGGCCGGCCACAGCTCGCACCGGGCCCGCTGGTGGCGCTGGGTCCGGTCCGCAGCTACGTCGTCTTCACCGACGGCGGTCTCCGCGTCACCGAGCGGCTCGAGGTGACAGGACGCGACGATGAGCCCATCCCCGGGCTCTATGCCGCGGGCTCCACCGGACAGGGCGGTGTGCTGCTCGAAGGCCATGGCCATCACCTGGGATGGGCCTTCGTCTCGGGCCGCATCGCCGGGCGCCACGCCGCACTCGACGTGGGGGCGCGCCTGCCCGACGCGAAGGCGCAGCGGTGAGGCCGCTCACGCCGGCCGGAACAACAGGGACGCGTCGCCGTAGGAATAGAAGCGGTATCCGCTGCGGATGGCGTGGCCGTAGGCCGTACGCATCACGTCGAGGCCGGCGAAGGCCGAGACCAGCATGAACAGCGTCGACCGGGGCAGGTGGAAGTTGGTCACGAGCGCATCGGCGGCCCGGAAGCGGTAGCCGGGTGTGATGAAGATGTCGGTCTCGCCAGCGAAAGGCTGGATCGTCCCGTAGCTATCCGCCGCGCTTTCGAGCAGGCGCAGTGCCGTCGTGCCGATCGTGACGATACGGCCTCCCCGCGCCCGGGCCGCGTTGAGCGCGGCGGCCGTCTCCGCAGTCACCTCGCCCCACTCGGAATGCATGCGGTGGGCCTCGGTGTCGTCGGCCTTGACGGGCAGGAACGTCCCCGCGCCGACGTGCAGCGTGACCGTTGCCCGGCCGATGCCTCTGTCGGCGAGCGCCTGCATGAGGGCGGGCGTGAAATGGAGCGCCGCTGTCGGCGCTGCTACCGCGCCTTCCCGTGCGGCGAACATGGTCTGATAGCTGGCGCGATCGGTCTCGTCGGGCGGCCGCTTCAGCGCAATGTAGGGCGGCAGCGGCATGTCGCCCAGCGCGGCGATCGCCTCGTCGAGATAGGCCCCGTGCAGCGAGAACGACAGCTCGACCTCGCCGGCGTCCAGCTTCTGCGCGACCGTCGCCGACAGGCTGCCGGCAAGGCAGATGCGCCCCTCGGCCTGGAACACCACACGGTCTCCCACGTCGAGCCGCTTCGCCGGCCGGGCGAACGCCCGCCACCGGCTCTCGTCGATGCGCCTGATGAGATTGAAGGCGACACGCGCCACGTTCCCATTGCGCTCACGCGTACCTTCCAGCGCGGCCGGGATCACCTTGGTGTCGTTGACGACGATCACGTCTCCGGGCGAGAGCAAGCCCGGCAGCTCACGCACGATGCGATCCTCGAGTACGGGCGGCGACGCCCAGCCCTGGCCCTGCACCCGGTAGGGCGGCCTGACGACGAGCAGCCGCGCCGCGTCCCGCGGCTCGGCGGGCCTCAGTGCAATCCGATCCTCGGGCAGCTCGAAATCGAAGAGCGCGGTGCGCATGGCGCCATTCCTGCGTTGTATTCGTGCTGACCCGGCGGACGTCGTCCCGCGCTCGCCCGCC
>JBFWQN010000114.1:0-11889 GCA_050249405.1 Hyphomicrobiaceae bacterium
GAGTTCTGGAACCTCGTCTTCATGCAGTTCGACCAGCTCGCGCCAGGCAATCGCGTGAACCTGCCGCGGCCATCGATCGACACCGGCATGGGGCTCGAGCGCATCTCGGCCATCCTGCAGGGCGTGACCTCCAACTACGACACGGACCTGTTTCGCGCGGTGATCGAGGCCTCGGTCGCCGAGACCGGCGTTCCCGCGAAGGGCGACAAGACCCCGAGCCACCGCGTGATCGCGGATCACCTGCGCGCCACCTCGTTCCTGATCGCGGACGGGGTGCTGCCGTCGAACGAAGGTCGCGGCTATGTGCTCCGCCGCATCATGCGCCGGGCGATGCGCCACGCGCACCTGCTCGGCGCCAAGGACCCGCTGATGTACCGGCTGGTGCCTGCTCTCGTGCGCCAGATGGGAACCAGCCACCCCGAGCTGGTGCGCGCCCAGCCGATGATCACCGAGACGCTGAAGCTCGAGGAGATCCGCTTCAGGAAGACGCTCGAGCGCGGCCTTGGGCTGCTGGACGAGGCTTCCAACAATCTGAGGAAGGGCGACACGCTCGCGGGTGACGTGGCGTTCCGCCTCTACGACACCTACGGATTTCCGCTCGACCTCACGCAGGACGCGCTGCGTCCGCGCGGCATCGAGGTCCATGTCGGCGGCTTCAACACGGCAATGGAGCACCAGAAGGACGAGGCGCGGCGTGCCTGGAAGGGCTCCGGCGAGGCGGCGACCGAAGGCGTCTGGTTCGAGGTCAAGGAGGAGCTCGGCGCCACCGAGTTCCTCGGCTACGACGCCGAGCAGGCCGAGGCCGTCATCAAAGGCGTCTTCCAGGGCGGCAAGCCGGTGAAGGTGCTGGCCAAGGGCGACAGCGGCGAGATCGTCGTCAACCAGACGCCGTTCTACGCCGAGTCCGGCGGCCAGGTGGGCGACACGGGCATCGTCAAAGGCGCCAACGGGGCGCTCTTCCGCGTCACCGACACCCAGAAGAAGCTCGGCGTGCTCTGGGTGCACTCGGGCATCGTGGAGGACGGCAGCTTCGCGGCCGGCGGGCTCGTGGACATGGTGGTCGACCACACGCGCCGGTCCGCGATCCGCGCCAACCACTCGGCGACGCACCTCATCCACGAGGCACTGAGACAGGTGCTCGGCACACACGTCGCGCAGAAGGGCTCGCTCGTCTCGCGGGACCGGCTGCGCTTCGATATCTCGCACACCAAGCCGATGGCACCGGACGAGCTTGCCGCGGTCGAGGACATGGCCAACGCCTACGTGCAGCAGAACTCGGCTGTCGAGACGCGTCTCATGAGCCTCGACGACGCGCGCGAGACCGGCGCCATGGCGCTGTTCGGCGAAAAATATGGAGATGAGGTGCGCGTCGTCTCTATGGGTGTCGGCACGGCCGGCGATAAGGCCAACAAGCCCTGGTCGATCGAGCTTTGCGGCGGCACGCACGTGCGGCGCACCGGCGACATCGGGCTGATCCGCATCGTGGCCGAGACCGCATCGGCCGCGGGCGTGCGCCGCATCGAGGCCGTGACGGGCGACGGCGCGCGCGCCTATCTCGGCGAGCAGGACGCCCGAGTGAAGGAGCTGGCCGGGCTCTTGCGCACCCGGCCCGAGGAGATCGTCGAGCGCGTGAAGTCGTTGGTCGAGACGCAGCGGCAGCTCGAGCGCCAACTGGCCGACGCCAAGCGGGCACTCGCACTCTCTGGTGGCGCAGGAGCGGGCAATGGCGCAGCGGCGGCCTCGCCGATCAAGACGGTCGGCAACGTGAAGCTGCTCTCGCGATCGGTGCAAGGCCTTAATCCGAAAGATCTTCGCGGTCTGGTCGACGACGGCAAGAAGCAGGTCGGCTCGGGCATCGTCGCCATCGTCGGCATCACCGAGGATGGCAAGGCGGGTCTCGCCGTGGGCGTGACCGAGGATCTCGCCAAGACGTGGGACGCGCGGGAGCTGGTGAAGGCCGGCGCCGAGGCGCTCGGCGGCAAGGGCGGCGGCGGGCGCCCCGACATGGCCCAGGCCGGCGGCCCCGATGGGGCCAAGGCCGGCGACGCGCTGGCCGCGATCGAGGCGCGGCTGGCGGGGTGAGGCCGGCTGGGACCGGCTGCTGGCTAAGCCCTCAGAACTCGAACTCCCAGCGGAGATAGCCCCGGCCGGAGCCCGGGGCCTGCGGGCCGTTCGACTGCCAGAAGTCGATGGTCTGGCGCCTCAGCGTATCGGAGCAGCTCCAGGCGCAATCGATCCAGGTGCCGCGCGGCAGGCGAACCTGCCACACACCGCGGGCGCCGCGCCGAACCGGGCCGGAGATGGTGCCGTTGCCCCACTGGCTCTCGGCCACCACGTAGCGAGGCCCGGCAGCAGCCGCCTCCGCCAGGAGCACGCTGGCAAGCAGTGCCGCGCCCAGTGTCACGGCCGGCGTCATCGCATGTCCACTTCGTCTCATGTCGCTTTCCCCCAAGGCCACGAGACCAACGGCCTCGCTCAGCCGCGCGAGAGGGCGATGTTCACGCCCTGCAACGCGATTCCTTCCGTCTTGATGAGGACCGTCTGGCTCGCTCCGTCGGTACGCACGGCCATCGAGCCTTTGAAGGCGCCACCCTCGATCGAGAGGCTGAGCCGGCCTTCCTGGGCCTGCCCTGTCACGCCGCCCGACGCGTTGTAGGTGCGCTCCTCCCATTGCCCGCTGACTTTGCCGTCCGTAGAGGTGAGCTGCGCCCTCAGCTCTATCTTGTTGCTGGCCGAGGCGCAGCGGATGGCAAGACCAAGCTCCGAGCCGGACTTGGGCGTGTAGTAGGCGTGGCATTTGAGCGTCTCGGAGGAGCCGCTCTGCAGCTGCACCTGAGCCGAGCCACGCCAAGTCCCGGTCAGACCCGAGAACGGGCCTTCTGCGTGCGCGCCACCCGCCAACGTGAGGGACACGGCCAACGCCAGCCCGGTCGTCCCGAGTATGGTCCGCGCCGAGGCTGCCGACCTCCCCTGCCACCCCATGTCTCAACCCCCGCTGCAGGCGACCGGCCACGATCGACCAGATCACGCTCTCGACCCGCCGGTAAACGAACCCACATTGCCTCGCGCCGACGCGAACAACGATTAGCAAATCGCTGCTGCTTCGGCCATGCTCTCGACGCAACGCGGCAATATGGACGCACGGCCCGGGTAAGAACGCATGCGACGGCCAGATTGTCGCAAGACGTCGCCGCGACGGGCAGGCGATGGGCCACGGCACAGGACTTGCTCACATCGCCTACAGCACTCGAGAGGGTGCGTGACGCCCCTTCCGTCCCTACGACCGAGCTTGCATGATCCTCATTGACGCCCCGTCCTACGGCCTCCGCGGCCCGGCCGCCTGCTGCATTCTCGCCGGCTGGCCGCGCTTGTCGCTGCGCCGCTCGGCGCTCCAGGCCGCCCGCGCGGCCGGAATGGTGGCCATGATTTGCGTTGCGGTAGCTGCTGCCTACCTCGTGAAATCGTCGCTCGGCATCAATCTGCTGCCAGGGCCGTCGCCGCTGCACGACATGCTGTACCCCCTGCTGACGCGGCATTGGCTCTGACGCCGGACTGCGCCGAGGCCGCGGGCCCAAGAGCCGCGGGAGGCGCGAGCCATCAGCCCTCGCGCCCTTTCTCCGCGTCCGCCTCTGCCACCAGCCGCCGGACTAGCGGGATCAGCTCTCTGCCGTACGCGTCCGTGTCCTCCAGCGGCTCGTAGCCGCGAATGAGAAGGCTCGTCGCCCCGAGCCGGTAGTAGGCCACGAGCGCTTTCGCGACCGTTTCCGGCGTGCCGACCAGGGCCGTCGAGTTGCCGCGCGCGCCGGTCGCCTCGGCGAGCTTCATCCACAGGCAGGTGTCCTGCACCTCGCCGCGCGCCGCCACGGCGAGCAGCCGCTTCGAGCCGACGTTCTCAGGCGCGGGAGGCGGCACGCCCTTGCGCATGGCGACGAGGCGCTGGAGAAGCAAGCGGGCCCGCTCCCAGGCCTTATCCTCGGTCTCGGCAAGGATCGGCCGGGTCGACAGGCTGAAGCGCGGCGCGGGCCGGCCGGCATCCTCGGCGGCGCGTCGCACGCGCGACATGAAGGCCGCCGTCTCGGCCAGCGGCTCGCCCCACAGCATGAACACGTCGAGCACGGGCGAGAGCATGGATACCGCGGCATCGGAGCCGCCGCCACCAAAGACCGGAATGTGGGGCGACTGCCGGCAGCGGATGTCGGAGAACGCGCTTTTCACCCGGTAGAACTCGCCGTCGTGGTCGAACGGCACGGGCGACGTCCACGTGCGCCGGAGCAGCGAGACGTACTCTGCAGAACGGCGGTAGCGCTCGGCGTGCGTGGTGAAATCGCCGTCCCTGGCCTGGTCGGCATCGCTGCCGCCCGAGATGATGTGGACCCCGAGCCGTCCCCCGGTGAGCTGATCGAGGGTGGCGAGCTTGCGCGCCGCGAGCGTCGGGGCGACGAAGCCCGGCCGGTGGGCGAGCAGGAATTGCAGCCGCTCGGTCACGGTCGCGGCGTGTGCGCCGACCATGAAGCCGTCGGGCGCATCGGAAAAATAGCCGATCAGCACGCGATCGAAGCCGGCGGCCTCATGCAGCCTCGCCGTGTGCGCGATCACTGCGGGATCGAATGCCGGCCCCTGGGCGGCAACCACCTCGGAGGACACGCGCGGGGCGATCCAACCGATCATCTCGACGGGCATCTCAACTCTCCCTCGTCTCGCGCCTTCAGCTCATGGGCGCTGCGACGGGCATCTCGACGAAGCCGGCGAAATCCTGGAGCGAGACCTGCTTCCTCGCCGCCTCGCTCGCCAACGCATAGAGCCTGTCGATGTTGAGCGGCTCGTCGATGGCATGCAAGGCCCGAAGCTCGTCGGCGCTCGCCTCGACGTCGTACTCGGGCGGCACCAGGCGGCCCTTCTCGAGCGGCAGGTCATAACGCTGGAAGCGAATGATGCCGCGCTCGTCGAGATGCTCGGACAGGCCTTTCACCGCGCGCAGCAGCAACTCGCCCTCGAGCGCGTTGATCTCGCCGTTGATGCGCCAGGAGAAGCGGGGATTGGAGAGGGATTGAAGGACTTTCAGGTTGAAGACGCCAGCGTCCGCGATCTGACCGCCCAAGGTCTGGGCGGCAAAATATGCCTCCTCGATGTCCTCGCGTCGCGTGCTGCTGATGACCGAGGCGAAAACGCCTCGGAGCGCCTTCCGGCTCCGGTCGATCACGGTCCGATGCATCCCGGTGCCGATCGACACCAGCAACAAGTCGTCGGGCGAAAGCGTCCAGCCGAGCTTGTAGGCAGGAAGCGCCGCCATCGTCAGCACCTGCAGCGCCGGATTGTTGTGTGGCGTCACCGCGCCGTCCACGAACAAGCCTTTGTGCTCCTTACCGAAGCGGTCGGTGTGAATGGTGATCTCGGTCGGCGTGAACAGGAACGGAGCGGCGGCGCTCGCCCGGACGAGCATCTCGAGCTTGTAGTGCTTGTTGCCGTCCCAGTCGGGGCCGTCGTGATAGTAGGGCATGCGAGAATTGTTGGTCAGCGCCCAGACCGAGCCGGTATCGACCCGCTTCGCGATGATGCAGAGGCCGGTGACGAGGTGCGAAGATCCGAGCGTCACATCGGAAAGCCCCCCCAGCAGCGAGCGAACACCGTTGATCAAGGGTTTCGCGCTGAACCTGCGACGGCCGAACATGGTCTCGCGCCCAGTGAAAATCTTGGGCGCCAGCTCCCTGAAACCCGCCTCCACCTCCGACATCGGCTTGCCGAGCGCCAGCATGGTGGCGAGCATGGAGCCAACCGAGGTCCCGGCGATCAGGTCGAAGACGTCGGCGAGCACTAGGTGAGGGTTACCCGTCGCGTCTCGCAGTTGGCGCTCCATCTCCGCGAGAAAGGCGATGGAGACGATGCCGCGGACTCCCCCGCCGTCGAGCGTCAGGATACGCTTCTTGCCTGGGCCGAACAGACGCTCCTCGAGCGTTCTCGGCCCTGCCTCAGCCAGTTCCCTCGTCATTGCTCACGCCCCCGTCGTGGTCCCCCGGCCCGCACCCGGGGTGCGGACGCCGAAGGTTAACACGGCGAGGCGGCTCCCGGCACGCACCAGCTCGGCGGCGTGCAGGAAGGCGGGCGAACCCTGTGGGCTCAGGTCTTGGCCGGCGCCTTGTAATCGGCGTCAAAGACGGCCTCGAGCCATTTGGTGCCCTCGCCGGTATCGGACACCTCGGACATGGCGAGGTGGGCGAAGAGGTGGCCCGGCGCCGAGCCGTGCCAGTGCTTGGCCCCCGGCGGGATGACCACCGTATCGCCCGGTCGCAGCTCGACGGCCTGGCTGCCCTCGAGCTGATAGCGGCCGATGCCGTGCAGGCAGTAGAGGGTCTGGCCGACCGGGTGCGTGTGCCAGAACGTGCGGGCCCCCGGCGTGAACGAGACGCGCGTCGCCCGCATGCGCGACGGCTTCTCGCCGACGACGACCTCGTCGGCATAGACGGTGCCGGTGAAATTCGACGGCGGCTGCGTCTTGGTGGACCGGTCGGCGGCGCGGATGATCTTGCCCATGGGTTTCACTCCGTTTGCTGAGAGAACTCTCGAATTGCGCGATGACTGGTGCCGGCTGGTCTCCGGCGCGACGAGGCGGCGGTCAACCGCCGAGCGTCCGGTGCACGAAGGCGATGATGCGCTCGGTCGCGGCCTGCTTGTTGGCCTCGGATTTGGCCTGCCGCGTGACGAAGCCCTCGACCTCGCCCGGGTAGAGCGCGAGCTCGAGCGCGCAGCCGCGCTTCCTGTAGAGCTCGACGAAACGGTCGAGGTGCGGGCGCGGGTGCATCCTGTCGGCGTCGCCTTGCACATAAAGGACCGGCGGCAGCTCGACCTTCTCGCCTTTCGCCAGGATCTCGGGTGGGCTTCCCTCCTCCATCGCGGCCTCGCTGCCCCAGAACTTGTCGTGGCTCGGGATGACGTTCGGCAACTGCTGCGGAAACTCGGCCAGACGGCCGCTGGCAATGGCCTCCTTGCCGTAGCGGTAGCGGCCGAGCGGGTCGATCACCGGCCAGAGCAGCACGACGCACTGCAAGCGCGCGTCGCCCTTCGGCACCTCGGCGGTGGCAATGGCGCTATACCGCTGATCGGCCGGACGCATGGCGGCCAGCATGCTCTGGTGGCCGCCCGACGAGATGCCGATGGTGCCGATGCGATCGGCCCTGGCTTTCAGCCGCCCGGCATTCGCGCGAACCCAGCGGATGGCGAAATTGATGTCGGCGAGGGAGGCCGGATAGCCGGCATCGGGCGGCATGCGGAAATCGAGGGCCACCACCAGGACACCGGATCGGGCGAGTGCCTCGCAGATCACCACGTCGTTGGTGCGGTCCTGGTTGCACCAGGCGCCGCCGTGGAGATCGATCATCACAGGGAAGGGGCCGGCGCCACGAGGCCGGTAGAGGCGCGCAAGCAGCGGCTTGTCGCCATGCGTGATGTAGGTCACGTCCTCGACATCGAACTCGAACGCCGGCCGCGACATCGCGGAAGCGGCTTCAGCAGCGGCTGTCATGGCGGTCCTCCTTGGCAGATCCCGGACCCATCAGCTCCGGTGCGATGGTCTGGCGGCGAGCGCCGCCTGCCATTGCCCAGAGCCGGCGCTTGGCCCAGGGTTGCACGGCGGACGGGGCCGGTACAGTCCGACGTGAGGGCCGACGCGAGGGCCGCATGTGGCATGGAGCAGACCCGGGATCAGCTTGCCCCGCCTTGCTGCGTCGTCGCTTCCGCTCGTGGACGGATATGCTGCAATGCCCTCGACAGATCGTCCTGGCTGAAAGGCTTCGACAGCCTCTCCGCCCGCGTGAGGGGCTCGCCGGCCTGGAGGCCCGCGACGCTGGCGTGGCCGGTCGCGAAGACCACCGGCAGCCCCGGCTGCCGGGCGAGCGCGCTCCTTGCGAGCTCGACGCCCGTCATGTCCGGTAGCCCGACGTCGGTCAGCAGGACATCGGCGCCGCGCTCGTCGAGCAGAGCGAGGGCGGCGCGGCCGCTGGTCGCCGCGAGGACCGTGTGGCCGAGCTCCTCGAGCATGTCCGTGGTCGCCATCAGGATGAGCGCCTCGTCCTCGACGGCGAGCACGGTCAGGGCTGCCGCAGCCTGCCCGTCCGCGGTGCCGGAGGGCGCGGCCGCCGGTGGCGATGCGGACCCGGGGGCGCCGCCGCGGCTTGCGGCATGGCGCTTCAGTACCTGGCGCACGCGGCGCGCCAGTTGCTCGCGCGAGTAGGGCTTGCTCAGCAGCTCGACGCCTTCGTCGAGGCGACCGCCGTGGACGATGGCGTTGTCTGTGTAGCCGGACGTGAAAAGGATGGCGGTCGCGGGCGAGCGCTCGCGCGTCTGGCGTGCAAGCTCCGTGCTGCGCATCGGGCCGGGCATGACCACATCGGTGAACAGCAGGTCGATGGGCATCCCGCTCTCGACGATGGCAAAGGCACTCTGCGCGTCGCGCGCCTTGAGCACGCGATAGCCGAGGTCGAGGAGCATCGCCACCACGGTGCCGCGCACCTCGTCGTCGTCCTCGACGACGAGGATCGTCTCGGTGCCGCCGCTTGCGGTCGGCTCTCTGGTCTCCATCGGCGTCTCCTCGTCGCGGCGGTCGCGGGGCAGATAGATGCGCACGGTCGTCCCCTGACCGACCTCGCTGTAGAGCTTAACGTGCCCGCCCGACTGCTTCACGAAACCATATACCATGCTGAGGCCCAGCCCCGTGCCCTGTCCCTCGGGCTTCGTGGTGAAGAACGGCTCGAACACATGCTCTAGGATCTCCGGGGGCATGCCGGAGCCCGTGTCCGAGACCGCGAGCAGCACGTACTGCCCCGGCTCGATGTCGTTGGCCTCGGCATAGGCATCGTCGACGAAGGCATTGCCGACCTCGACCGTGAGCTTGCCCGAGCCGGCGATCGCGTCGCGCCCGTTGATGGCGAGGTTGAGCAGAGCGTTCTCGACCTGCCCGGGGTCCACCATCGTGTTCCACAGGCCCGCGCCGACGACCGTCTCGATCTCGATCTCCTCGCCCAGCGTGCGGCGCAGAAGCTCATCGAGGCCGCGCACCAGGCGGCCGAGATTGACCACCTTCGGATCGAGCGGCTGACGGCGCCCGAAGGCCAGGAGCTGCGCCGCGAGCTTGGCCCCGCGCGAGACGCCGCTGATCGCATTGCGCAGCCGCTGCTCGGCCCTGTCGCGGCCGGAGACGTCCTTCTCGAGCAGCTGGAGATTGCCGCCGATGACCTGCAGAAGATTGTTGAAGTCGTGGGCGATGCCGCCTGTCAGCTTGCCAATGGCCTCGAGCTTCTGGGCACGCAGGAGCCTCGCCTCGGCCTGCTCCCGGCCCGAAACCGCCTCTGCCACTCGAGCCTCGAGGATCTCGTTCAGCTCGCGCTGCGTCTGCTCGACCGCGCGGCGCTCCATGATGTCGATGACGGAGCCGATATAGCCCGCGAAGCGGCCTTCCGCGTCGCGCCAGGGCGTCGCCGCATCGAGCATCCAGCGGTAGCTGCCATCGGCACCGCGCAGGCGATACTCCATGGAGAACGCCACCCTGCGCGCGTTGGCATCGGCGAACAAGGCTCCGCAGCGCTCGCGATCGTCGGGATGAGTGGCCTCCAGCCAGCCGAAGCCGAGGCCCGTTTCGGGCGTCTGGCCGGTGTAGTCGTACCAGGACCGGCCGAGAAACGTGCACGCCCCCGTCTCATCGGTCGTCCACACCATGACCGGGGCGTTGTCGGCCATCGTGCGGAACCGCAGCTCGCTCTCGCGCAACGCCTCGTGGATCTGGCTGCGCAGGCGCGCCATCCTCAACGCACCGTCCACCCGCGCCGACAGCTCGCGTGCCGTGAACGGCTTGACCAGATAGTCGTCGGCTCCCGCCTCGATACCTTCCTGGGCCGCCTCGGCACCGGCGCGCGCCGAAAGCACGATGACGGGAAGATCGCGCCATTGCGGATGGCCACGGATCTCGCGAAGCAGCTGAAAGCCGTCGACGCGGGGCATCATAATGTCGGTCAGGATCAAGCTCGGCCGGTGAACGGCCAGGAAATCGAGGGCGAGCTGGCCGTCGGCGACGGCCACGATATCGTGCGACTGCCCGAGCAGCCGGCGGACGTAGTCGCGGACATCGGCATTGTCGTCGACAAGCAGGATGAGCGAGCGCGGCGACCGGCTCGGCTCAGCCTCGGCCGACGCGTCGATGCCGACGACCTCGCCGTCGTCCGCTCCGGGCAGCCAGCGCATCGCCTCGTCGACGAACGCCTGCGCCGAGCTGGCACGGCTTTCCGCCGCAGCGTTCCGCACCTGCTCCGGCGGCAGGTGCATTCTGCCGAGCGGGAGGCGCACGACGAAGGTCGAGCCCTCGCCAAGCCGGCTCTCGACCGCGATCGAGCCGCCGTGCATTCCGACCAGCTCGTTGACGAGTGCGAGGCCGATGCCGCTACCCTCGATCGAGCGCCCCTGCGCGCCCTCGATGCGGTGGAAGCGCTCGAAGAGCCGCGGCACCTCGTGCTCCGGGATGCCGATGCCGGTATCCTGCACCTCGAGCACCGCCTCGTCCGCACTCGCGCGCAGCCGCACGGCGATCCGCCCCTGCAGCGTGAACTTGAAAGCGTTCGACAAAAGATTGAGCACGATCCGCTCCCACGCCCCGCGATCGACGTAGACGGGGTGGGGAAGAGGCGAGCAGTCGACGACGAGCTCTAGGCCGGCTTTCTCCGTCGCCGAGCGGAAGTTGCTGGCGAGATCGGCGGTGAGCGTTGCAAGATCGGTGGGCTGGAAGCTGCCGCGCATGCGGCCCGCCTCGATGCGCGAGAACTCGAGCAGCGCGTTGACGAGCTTCGACAGGCGCGCCCCATTGCGCTGCGCCATCTGCAGCCGGTCGCGCATGCGGCCGTCGAGGCGGCTGTCGCTCAGCAACTCCTCGAGCGGCCCGAGCATCAGCATCAGCGGCGTGCGGAACTCGTGGCTGATGTTCGAGAAGAACGATGATTTGGCG
This sequence comes from Hyphomicrobiaceae bacterium, assembly GCA_050249405.1. GTDB lineage: Bacteria > Pseudomonadota > Alphaproteobacteria > Rhizobiales > Hyphomicrobiaceae. The sequence continues at coordinate 10,982 of JBFWQN010000114.1, forward strand.
CGGTCGAGCTCGGCCAGCGCCTCTGCCTGGCGGCGCTCCTCCTCATAAGCGTCGGCGCCCGCGATCGCCGCGGCGATCTGATTGGCAACAAGTCCGAGGAAGCTCTCGTAATCGCGATCGAGAAGGCGAAACGGATTGATGCCGACGACGACGACACCAGCGCGTCCGGTGCTGCCGGACGGCAAGATGGGAAGCACGACGGCCTGGGACGGCGGCACGCGCCATGGCCCTTGCGGCGGCCGCTCGGGGAGACGGCCCGAAAGGCCCCGGACGATCTGTGCCCTCTGCTCTGCCAGTGCGGCCTTCACCGGCCATAGACACCCATCGCGGTCCTCGATCCGCTCCGCCGCGATCGGCGAGTCGCGATTGATCCCGACAGCGCCGGTCAGCCGCAGAGGGCCGTCGCGCACCTCCTCAATGTAGACCAGCGCAAAGACGATATCCTGGGGATCAACGGCGAGGGCCTCGGCCGCACGCTGACCGACCTCGGACCAAGACCGGACATGGGCCGTGCCGGCAGCAAGGGCACCCAGCAGCGCCATCTGACGCTCGCCGACGATCCTGGCCGTATCCTCGGTGTTGGCGCAGATGATGCCGCCCGAGCCCCCGTCATCGTCGGGAATCGGGCTGTAGGAGAACGTGTAGTAGGTCTCCTCGGGGTAGCCGTTGCGCTCCATGACGAGGAGCTGCTTCTCGACGTATGTGCCTTCCTGACCGCCCATCGCCTTCGACAGCAGGGGTGCGATCTCCGGCCAGATCTCACGCCAAACCTCGCTGGTCGGCCGGCCGATCGCCCAGGGGTGCTTGCCGCCGATGATCGAACGATAGGCATCGTTGTATAGATAGACGAGCTCCTTGCCCCAGCCGATCCAGATCGGCTGACGCGAGGTCAGCATGATCCTGACAGC
>JBFWQN010000115.1:0-11789 GCA_050249405.1 Hyphomicrobiaceae bacterium
TCGAGGAGAGCCGCATAGCCACGGATCACGCCGGCAGCCTCGAGGAGCCGGAGGCGGCGCAGGCAGGGGCACACCGTCAGCCCGACCTTCTCGGCGAGCTCCGTGGCGGTGAGCCGGCCGTTCTCCTGCAGCGCCGCGAGCATGCGGCGGTCGATATCGTCGAGCGGCATGATTGGCAAAGTCATCGTTCGAGCACCCCCGACACAGCCAAGAGTTGCCAATTTTATACGTCTCATTGGCGAAGTTTAGCAGCCTTTGGCAGCCGATTCCCGCTATTTTCGCCATCAACCCGAGAGGATCGCCGATGGCCGACCGATCGCACGACACGCCTGCCCTGCCCGTCACCGCCGCCGACGTCCTGGCGGCGGAGAAGGTGATCGCGGGCGCTGTGCTCGACACCGATTGCGATCCGAGCCGCACGCTCTCGGACATCCTGGGCTGCCGGGTGTGGCTGAAATTCGAGAACCTGCAGTTCACGGCCTCGTTCAAGGAGCGGGGCGCGCTCAACCGGCTGTCGGCGCTCTCGCACGACGAGCGCCGCCGCGGCGTCATCGCCATGTCGGCCGGCAACCATGCCCAGGGTGTCGCCTACCACGCCAACCGGCTCGGCATCCCGGCGACCATAGTCATGCCCGTGGGCACGCCGATGGTGAAGGTGGAGAACACGCGCGGCCACGGCGCCGACGTTAAGGTCGTGGGCGCGACGCTCGAGGATGCGGCAGCCTTCGCGCGCGCCTACTGCGAGGAGCATGGCCTCACCTTCGTTCACCCCTACGACGATCCTCTGGTGATCGCCGGGCAAGGCACCGTCGCGCTCGAGATGCTGCGCGCGGTGCCGTCTCTCGACACGCTGGTCGTGCCGATTGGAGGCGGCGGCCTCGTCAGCGGCATGGCGATTGCAGCACGTCACCTGAAACCCTCGATCCGCATCGTCGGCGTCCAGGCGGCGCTCTATCCCTCCATGTATAACGCCGTCAAAGGCACGAGCCTCCCGATGCGCGGCGACACGCTCGCCGAAGGCATCGCCGTGAAGGCCCCCGGCCGCCTCACGACCGAGATCGTCAAGGCGCTCGTCGACGACATCGTGCTGGTCGACGAGGCCAACCTGGAGCACGCCGTAAGCCTGTTGATGAACATCGAGAAGACGGTGGTCGAAGGGGCTGGCGCGGCGAGCCTTGCGGCGGTCATCGCCAACCCGGACCTGTTTCGCGGCCAGGTGGTGGGCCTCGTGCTCTGCGGCGGCAACATCGACACCCGGCTGATGGCCTCGGTGCTGACGCGCGAGCTCGCCCGCGAGGGCCGCCTGTCGCAGCTGTCGATCGACCTCGTCGACCGCCCCGGACAGCTCGCCAAGGTCGCGAACATTCTCGGCGAGGCCGGTGCCAACATCGTCGAGGTCTCCCACCAGCGGGTGTTCTCTGACCTTCCCGCCAAGGGCGCCCTGCTCGAGGTGGTGATCGAGACCCGCGATCGCGCACATCTTGTCGATACGGTGGCCCGTCTCGAGGCCCAGGGCCTCGTGGTCGAGGTCGTCAACAATCCCGGAGGATCACGCTGATGGAAGGCTCACGCATGCTGCCGGCCGCGACGCCCGCCCCGGTCGACCCGTCCACTCTCGCCATGCTGACCGAGCTCGAGCGCAAGGTGCTCTGGCTCTCGACCTACATGATCCACCACGCCAACCACGAGATCGACCGGGGCGACGGGCTGAAAGTCGGCGGCCACCAGGCCTCGTCGGCCTCGCTCGCCACGCTGATGACGGCGCTCTATTTCCACGTGCTCCGCCCGGAGGACCGTATCGCGGTGAAGCCGCACGCGAGTCCCGTCTTCCACGCCATCCAGTACCTGCTCGGCAACCAGACCGTCGAGCCGATGCGCAATTTCCGCGGCTTCGGCGGCGTGCAGTCCTATCCGTCACGCACGAAGGACAAGGCCGACGTCGATTTCTCGACCGGATCGGTCGGTCTCGGCGTGGCGGCGACGGGCTTCTCGAGCCTCGTCCAGGACTACGTGCACGCCAAGAGCTGGCGCACCAGCGACTGGCCTAAGGGACGACTGGTCGCGCTCATGGGCGATGCCGAGATCGACGAGGGCAACATCCACGAGGCCTTGCTCGAATATTGGAAGCACGGCCTCAAGAACATCTGGTGGGTGGTCGACTACAACCGGCAGAGCCTCGACAGCGTGGTCTCGGACCGCCTGTTCATGAAGGTCGCGGGCCTGTTCGAGAACCTCGGCTGGAAAGTGGTGCTCATCAAGTACGGCAAGCTGCTGCAGGCAGCTTTCGCGGAGCCCGGCGGCGAGAGGTTGCGCACCTGGATCGACGACTGCCCGAACCAGCTTTATTCCGCGCTCGTCTTCGAGAAGGGCTGGCGCCGCCAGCTCGAGACCGATCTCGCTGTCGAGCCGGCCACGCTCGCCCTCATCGCTCGCCGGTCCGACGACGAGCTCGCCCGCCTGATGACCAATCTCGGCGGCCACGACATGGAGACGATCCTCGAGGCCTTTGCCTCGGCGCCATCGGATCAGCCGGTCTGCTTCATCGCCTACACCATCAAGGGCTTCGGCCTTCCCTTCGCCGGCCACAAGGACAACCACGCCGGCCTCATGAACAAGACGCAGATGCAGGCCTTCCGGGCACTGCAGGGCGTCAACCAGGGCGAGGAGTGGGACCGTTTCGCAGGCCTCCGCCGATCGCGCGAGGAGGTCGAGCAGTTCCTCTCGCGCGTGCCATTCAACGCCAGGGGCAAGCGGACGCTGAAGGCCGCCAGAATCCCGGTGCCGCCGATGCCGGCGATCGAGACCAAGGGCAAGGCTTCGACGCAGGCGGGCTTCGGGCGCATCCTCGACGAGATCGCCAAGCGCGGCGGCCCGCTCGCCGACCGCATCCTCACCACGTCCGCCGACGTGACGGTCTCGACCAACCTCGGCCCTTGGGTGAACCGGCGCGGCCTGTTCTCGCTGGAGAGCAAGGAGGACGTGTTCAAGGAGCGCGGCCTGATGAGCCCGCAACGCTGGGAGATGAGGCCCGAAGGCCAGCACGTCGAGCTCGGCATCGCGGAGATGAACCTCTTCCTCATGCTCGCGGCGGCGGGACTGTCCCATGCCCACTACGGCGAGCGCCTCATCCCGATCGGCACTCTCTACGATCCCTTCATCATGCGCGGCCTCGATGCGCTGAACTACGCCTGCTACCAGGACGCCCGTTTCATGGTGGTTGCGACCCCGTCGGGCCTCACGCTGTCTCCGGAAGGCGGGGCGCACCAGTCGATCTCGACACCGCTGATCGGCCTCGCTCAGGACGGCCTCGCCTCGTTCGAGCCGGCCTATGTGGACGAGCTCTCGGCAATCATGGGCTGGGCCTTCGAGTACATGCAGCGAGAAGGGCCGGACGAGGGCAAGACCGGCTGGTTTCGCGAGGAGAAGGGCGGCTCGGTGTACCTGCGCCTCTCGACCCGGCCCCTCGAGCAGATCCCGCGGCAGATGACGGACGAGCTGCGCGAGAACATCATCGCCGGCGGCTACTGGCTCAGGCGGCCCGACGCTGCGACGCAGCTCGCCGTGGTCTACATGGGGGCTCTGGCGCCGGAGGCGATCGAGGCGGCGGCGCTGCTGGCTGAGAACCGCGGTGGCATCGGTGTGTTGGCCGTCACCTCGGCCGATCGGCTGTCGGCCGGATGGCACGGCGCCGAGCGGGCTCGCGAGCGCGGCGATACTTCGGCACGCGCCCATATCGAGACGCTGCTTGCGGCGCTTCCGCGCGATGCCGGCATCATTACCCTGATGGACGGGCATCCCGAGGGGCTGTCGTGGATCGGCGGCGTCAGGGGGCATCGCGTGCGCGCGCTCGGCGTCGAGCACTTCGGCCAGTCAGGCTCGATTCCGGAGCTCTACGCGCACTATGGGCTCGACGCAGCGGCCGTCCTGCGGGCCGCGGAGGTGCTGACAGGCCGGCCGGCGCGCTACCGGCGGGAGCGGTAAGCGGCGCCCGCAGGATCCCCCCATCTTTACTGCTGCTTAAGCCGTCCGGAATAGGTTGCCCGTCACGAGGCCAGCGAGCGTGGCGACCGGCCGGCAATGGCAGCATTGGGGAAAGCGACAGTGGCGTTACGAGCTCCGCGTATCCAGATCAAGGCCCTCGCGCCGCGGGAAGCCGTGCGTCGGGCCGAGACAGCGGCGCCCGCACCCGAGGTGATGCCGCAGATCAAGTCGGCGAAGCCGCGCAACACCGAGTTGCAGGAGCGGCTTCGGCAGACTGCGGTCGCGCGAGCCGAGGTGAAGGCTGCCGAGGCGGCTCAGACGGAATCCTGCAAGCGCCGCGCACGCCGCAAGACGACGACACTACCGGGGCTGCTCACCTTCAAGACCATGCGAACGCAGATCGTCTGCACCGTGGTCGACATGTCGGGAACCGGCGCCCAGGTGCGCCTCCCGCACGCCACGGCGGCGGCCTACGGCGACCTCGACAGCATTCCCGACAAGCTGACGCTCGTGCTGCGCGCCGACCGCATGCAGGTCGAGTGCGAGATCAAATGGCGGCGCGGCAACTGCCTCGGCGTGAGATTCCTCGGACCGCCCGTGCCGATCCCGAGGGCATGATTCGGGCGAGCGGCACGAAACGGTCGTGACCGCGGCGCGGGGCGCCTCTAGATTGCGATGGCGACGCGGCACGCCGAGTTGGGCGGGCCGCGTGACAATCGCAATCCGGAGAACGCTCGCCATGCACGCTGTCGACCACGAGGCCGCCACCGGCCGTCTCATGCGCTTTCTCGGGGTCGAGGGCGTCACCGGGCAGGAAGCCGCGATCGGCCAGGAGATCGTGGCGGCCCTGCGGGAGGCTGGCGTCGCCCAGCGCGCGATACGCTTCGACAAGGCGCACAAGCAGATCCCTCTGCCCACCCAGACAGGCAACCTGATCGTCGACCTGCCCGGCCGCGGCGCCCTCAAAGGTGCGCCGCGCCTGATGTTCATGACGCACATGGATACGGTGCCGCTCTGCGCCGGCGCCAAACCCGTGCGCAAGGGCCGCAAGATCGTCAACGGGGCCCACGCCGCCCTCGGCGGCGACAATCGCACGGGCTGCGCGACGCTCGTCACCCTCGCGGCCGAGCTGGCCGCTGCGAAGCCCGACCATCCGCCGATCACGCTGGTATTCACGGTGCGCGAGGAATCGGGCCTTTGGGGCGCGCGCTTCATCGACACCGGAATGCTCGGAGAGCCGAAGCTCGCCTTCAATTTCGATGGTCGCTACGCCAACGCGGTGACCATCGGCGCGGTCGGCGCCGACCGCTGGGAGGTGGAGATCACCGGCCGGGCGAGCCACGCGGGCGGCGCGCCCGAGCGCGGCATCTCCGCCACCATGATCCTCGCCGAGGCGCTGACCCAGGACCGGGCCACCGGCTGGTTCGGCAAGGTCGTGCAGGGCGAGCGCGTGGGCACCTCGAACGTCGGCCCGGTGATGGGCGCCGATGGCGGCCCCGCCGGCCAGGCGACGAACGTCGTCACCGACTACGTCAAGGTGCGCGGCGAAAGCCGCAGCCACGACGCCAAGTTCTTCAAGGAGATCACGGCGGCCTACAAGCAGGCGTTCGCCGAGGCGGCCGCGCGCGTGACCAATAGCGAAGGGGTGGCCGGCAAGGTGAAGTTCGCGGCGCACACCGACTACCACCCGTTCCGCCTCAAGGAGACGCTTCCCGTCGTCAAGCGCGCCGTCGAATGCGTGACGGCGGCGGGCCTCGAGCCGAACGTGAAGGTGGCGAACGGTGGCCTCGACGCCAACTGGCTGGTCAAGCACGGCATCCCGACGGTGACGTTCGGCGCCGGCCAAGTCGATCCGCACACCGTCGACGAGTGGGTCGACCTCGACGAGTTCGACAAGGCCTGCCGACTGGTGCTCACGCTGGCCACTCATAGCTGACAGCCCGCCGGCACCATCGGTTTCGGAGCTGAGCCGTCGCCGGTGGTTCGACCGGCTCAGTCTTTCAGCCAGGGGCCGATGGCCTCTTTCTTGGGCAGACCGCCTGCGTGGACGACCTTACCGTCGACCACGATGCCGGGTGTCGAGGCGATGCCGTACCTCGCGATCTCGGCATAATCGGTGACCTTCTCCACCTTGATGTCCACGCCGAGTCTGGCTGCCTCGGCCTCGACCATACCGACGGTCGCCTCACACCGCTTGCAGCCAGGACCCAGGATTTTGACGTCTTTCATGCTCGCCTCCATTGCTTCGGGTTGCTGTTGTGCGGCGAATGCGCTGGCTGCGGACGCAGGCGGCGTTTGCGGATCAATGGAACAGGGCGTTGAACAGGAAGCCGACGGCGAGGATGCCGGAGCCGACGACGCCGACGAACACGGCGATGAGCTTCACCGAGAGCACCTTGCGTAGAATGATCATCTCGGGCAGCGATAGTGCGATCACGCTCATCATGAAGGCGAGCGTCGTGCCGAGCGCGGCGCCTTTGCCGAGCAGCGCCTCCACAATCGGAATGACGCCGGCGGCGTTGGTGTACATCGGGATCCCGAGCAGAACGGCTGCCGGCACCGACCACCACGCGTCAGCGCCCATGATGCCCGCCATGAGACCGGCCGGCACATAGCCGTGAATCAATGCACCCATCGCTATGCCAGCGATAATCCACAGCCAGACTCGGCCGACGATGTCCGCTACCGCCGCTATGCCTGCCTTGATCCGGTCAACGACGGTGATCTGCTCGTCGGGAAGCTCGACAGCGCGGGCGCGAATCTCGCGCACCCACGGCTCGAGCCAACCCTCGAGTTTCAATCGTCCAATGACGAAGCCACCAGCGAATGCGACGGCAAGGCCGAACGCGAGGTAGGTGAGCGCGACTTTCCAGCCAACGAGCGCGAACAGCAGACCGAGCGCCACCTCGTTGACCATCGGCGCCGCGATCAGGAACGAGAACGTGACGCCGAGCGGCACGCCAGCCGACACGAAGCCGATGAACAGTGGCACGGCGGAGCATGAGCAGAACGGCGTGAGAACGCCCAGGCCGGCCGCGGCGACATTGCCCACGCCTTCGGCTCGACCAGCGAGCATCGCCCGCGTCTTCTCCGGCGAGAAGAAGCTGCGCACGACGCCCATGGCGAAAACCACGAGAGTGAGCAGCAGGAGCACCTTGGGCGTATCGTAGACGAAGAACTTGATCGCGTCGCCGAGGTGGCTGTTGCGCTCGACCGGCAGCAGCGAGACCACCCACTCGGAGAACGGCACGAGCTGGGAATAGAGCAACAGCCATAGGGCGAGAGCGCCTGCCACTATGGCGAGCCACCCGCCGGCCTCGGCCCGCGCCGTCCGATTGCGCGGAAAGGTATCGTCGAATGCCATCTACCGCTTTCCCTTGGCCGCTTGCCGCGACGGGTGCACCTTCATGCGCTCGCAGCTCTGCGGCAGGCCATCAATTCAGCCGAAGGCCGACGTTGCGGCATTGAGCAACGTCAACAGCATCGCTCGCGAACTCGTGATGAACATCGTTTAATAAACGTCTTGGATTTCGAGGCGGACCGTCTTATAACGGTTGTCAGGCGGGCCGAGCCCGCGACCCCGCAACGGATAACCAAGGACACGCGCCATGATCCGCTCCGCCGCCATCGCCGCCGCCGGCCTGCTCTCGATCGCCGCCGTCGGCTCTGCTTCCGCCCAGGGCTACGGCCATCAGGGCTACGGTCACCAGGGCTACGGCCACCATCAGGCACCGAAGGCCCACGTCTGCTACGAGAAGGTCTCGGTCCCCCCGGTCTACGGCGTCGTGAAGAAGGCCGTGGTCAAGGTGCCGGAGCGCTACGAGACGAAGCTGATCCCGGCCGTCTACGCCGAGCGCGAGATCAAGGTGCTGGTGAAGCCCGCCACGTACGAGGAGAAGGTGGAGCCGGCCGTCTACGAGACGCGCGAGCGCAAGGTGCTGGTGAAGCCCGAGGTCAAGCGCGTGCACGTGACGAGCGCCGTCTACAAGACCGAGTACGTCTCGCACAAGGTGCACGACGGCTACGGCCACGAGAGCTACAAGTCGCACGCCGAGCAGAAGCTGATCGAGCCCGCCAAGAAGGAGGTCGCAGTCGAGCCGGCGATCTACAAGACCGAGCACTACAAGGTGCTCGTGAAGCCGGAGCAGCACTTCAAGATCCCCGTGCCGGCGATCTACGAGACGAAGGTCGAGAAGTACGTCGCCAAGCCCGCCTACGAGCACAAGATCCACCACCCGGCCGTGATCGACTACGTGGAGGAGAAGGTGATCGTGAAGCATGGCCACACCTACAGCCGCCCGGTCCACAAGGCCTACGGCGAGGCCTGCTGAGCCAGCGGTCGATTGAGAATTGAGAGGGGGTGCCGGTTGCCGGCGCCCCCTTTCAGCTTTTGCGCCCACCGGATCCATGCCGGCGCTGGCCGCCCACTCGACGTGCGGCGGCAACCGTGCTCTCTGAGTCCCGCACAAAAGGGCAGGGAGCGGACGGAGAATGGCGGCGCAACGCGACGATGGGGAAAGGCGGGCAAGGAATCTCGGCACCGCCCTGATTCTCGGCGGGCTCGCCGTGCTGTTCGCCCTCTTTGCGGCGCGCGGCCCGATCTTCCACTGGCTCGACGCGCATATCGGGCATCGGCCGCTCGCCGGGGTCCGCTCGTGGCACTACCACCTCACGCGGCTCGACCTCGAGACGATCCTCAAGTCCGACGCCGACCTCGTGGTCACCGAGTACTCGCCGAACGTCGAGCCGGCGCGGCCGTGGTCGGCGGAGGAGGTCGGCCGCATGAAGGTGCGCGCCGACGGCCGCAAGCGCATCGTGCTTGCCTATTTCTCGATCGGCGAGGCGGAATCCTACCGCTTCTACTGGAAGCCCGAGTGGACGGGCGCGCAGGTGCCGAGCACGCCCGGGTGGTACGTCGCCGAGAATTGCGCGTGGCCCCGCAACTACATGGTCCGCTTCTGGCATGACGGCTGGAAGGACATCATCTTTCGCGGCGCCGACTCGTTCCTGAAGCGCATCGTCGATGCCGGCTTCGACGGCGTCTACCTCGACCGGATCGATGTCTTCTGGGAGCTGACCCGCGAGCGGCCGACGGCGCGGGCGGACATGATCCGCTTCGTCACCGAGATTGCCGAGGCAGGCCGGCGGATGCGACCCGGCTTCATCGTCGTGGCCCAGAATGCCGAGGACCTGCTCGAGGACGCCGCCTACCGCGACCTCATCGACGGGCTCGGCAAGGAGGACCTGCTCTACGGGCATAACGGCACCAACACGCGGAACCCGGAGAAGGACATCGAGGAGTCACTCGGCCACATCCGCAGGCTGCAGGCGGATCGCAAGCCCGTGCTCGCGGTCGAGTACGTGACGGACCCGGCGCTGATCACGGCCGCGCGGGAGGAGCTGGCGCGGCACGGCCTCGTCCCGACGAGCGCCCATCGCAGCCTCGACGGCCGCCCTCCCGAAGGCGAGCGCCCGCCCGACGGCATCAAGTACGGCACGCCCGAATGGATACAGTCGCAGTGCAAGGACAAGCCGCACTGGTGAGACGGCGGTAACCGGTGTGACAGCGTTGCCGGGATGCTCCGCCCGCTGTCATGGTAGGAACATGCCGCCGGCCGTGCGATCCGCGGTCCATCGCGAGGTGAGAAGATCCATGTCGTGGAGTTGGAAATGGCTGGCGGGCCTGATGCTCGCCGCAGTCTGGACGACCGCCGCAGCGGCACAGAGCGGCCAGACGAGGCCGAACCCGTTCGCAGGCGCCAAGTCGTGGGCCTACCAGCTCAACAACCTGGGGGCGGCACAGCAGCAGCGCATCGCGGCCTCTCCCTACGACCTCGTTGTCATCGACTATGCCCGCTCCGAGGCGGGTGATCTGGTCGAGACGCCGCTGACCGCGGAGGAGGTGGCACGGATGAAGGTGAAGCCGGACGGTGGCCGGCGCATCGTCATCGCCTACCTGTCGATCGGCGAGAGCGAGGACAACCGCTACTACTGGAAGGCGGAGTGGAGCCGCGTGCGGCCGGCCTGGATGGGCGCCGAAAGCCGCGAGTGGAAGGGCAATTACCTCGTCAAGTATTGGGAGCCGATCTGGCAGAACTTCATTTTCGGGCATTCCCAATCCTACGTGGACCGCATCCTGGCGGCCGGCTTCGACGGTTTCTATGTCGACCGTGCCGACGCCTACTATCGGTTTGGCGACACCAAGGAATCGCGCGACCGGATGGCCACGTTGCTCGTGAAGCTCTCGGCCTATATCCGGTCGAGGAAGCCCGACGCCGGCATCATGATGCAGAATGCCGAGGAGTTGCTCGAGCGGCGCGACGTGGTGGCCGCCATCGACGCGATCGCCAAGGAGGATCTGATCTACGGCATCACGCACCGCGAGGAGTTGAACAAGCGGGACGACATCGACTACTCGACGAAGCTGCTCAAGGACGCGCAGACGGCCGGCAAGCGCATCTTCGTGGTCGAGTACCTGAAGAACCCGAAGAACATCGAGGACGCCAAGAGGCGCATGACCGAGCTGGACTTCGTGCTCTACTACGGCCCCCGCGGGCTGTTCGAGATCGCCAGCGCGCCCGGTGCCGGCGGGATCACACCAGGCCCCGCACTCGACGGCATCCGCGAGCAGGCTCCGAAGCCGAAAGGTCAAGCCGCGAAAGGCTCTCAAGGCCGCAAAGTTGCGAACTGAGCCGGCTCCAGCGGCCACGCGAGCAGGACAAAGGCGGCACGACGCCGCCTTTGTGGGCTTTCAGACTGTCGTCGTGATCAGTGGTGACGCTCGCAGGGCACGGCCTTGGCGACGCACTTGATATCGTGACCGGTCTTCCATTTGCAGTCGATGGTCCGGTCTCCCGAGTAGTACCAGTCGAAATCGGAATCGTATTTCTTCTCGGCTGCCTGCTCCCAGGCCCAGATGGCCTTTGAATAAGCTTCGCGCATAGAGTGGCTTTTCGACTTGGCCCTGCCGATGACGGCCGGGTAGCAGGTGTCTCCGGCGTTAGCCGGAGCCGGAGCGAGGAATACGAGCGCGGCCACAGCCGCCGCAGACGCAAACAAGAGCTTCATCACTTGGCACTCCATCCTAGACACGTCCGGGATGGCACGAGCCCCCCAAGGCCCCAGCCTCCCGCCGGCAATTTAGGACGGACACCCGATATGAAAAACGTGATCGATATCGTTGTATGCGCTTCTAGCCACTTATGTGTCTTTTCAGCACTGAATGCTGAAGGACCGGCACTCGGCTGGCGATAGCGCCGTCGAGGCGCAGCCCGATCGGTCGAGAATATCGATTATGGAGATTGATCGACCACCCGCGGCGCCGCGCCTGCCCAAACGATCGTGACGCGACCCCGCACGCTGCAATCGTCCTGCGATCGCAGCGTCCACCTCGGCATCCCTCAACTGGCCGCGATGCCGATCAGGCCGCGCTGACGGCTGCCACGGACGCTGCGCCGTTCATGTGATGGCGCAGGAAAGGGTAGCTCTCCCAATCGTCGCAGAAGGTTCGATAATCCTCTGTGATCTCCTCGCCTTTGGCGATGTCGCGCTTGGCAACAGACCAGCCGAAGACGTCGGCGTTGGGATACTGGCCAACGCTGTTCGGGTGATCGGAGTGGTTGGTGAAAATGGCGTGGTCGGCGCAGTGGATCCACACACCCTTCCAGAGATAGGCGTAGGTGGTGACATGCTCCTTGGCGAGCGGCGGCAGCGCCTCGACCTCGGACGGGGTCAGCACCTTGTCGAACCCCTCGACGAACTTCCACCACACGGTCCCCGCCGGGATCGGCGCGGCGGCGTAGAGACCA
>JBFWQN010000116.1:0-11687 GCA_050249405.1 Hyphomicrobiaceae bacterium
GCTCGAACTCGGTGATGAGCTGCACCTGCCGCTCGGTCATGCCGCCGGAGACGGGAATGACGGTGAGGCCGAAGTCGGTCGCCCCGTCGTGATAGCCGAGCCCGCCCGTGAACAGGCCGTAGCCGTAGGCGTTGTGCAACTTCATGCCGGGCCGGCCGCCCGAGGCGCGAATGCAGCGGCCGATGCAATGCGCCCACGTCGCCAGGTCCCGCCTAGTGTAGCCCACGACGGTGGGCTTGCCCGTCGTGCCGGACGAGGCGTGGATACGCGAGAGCTGCGTCTGCGGCACGGCGAACATGCCGAACGGATAGTTGGCGCGCAGATCGGCCTTTGCCGTGAAGGGGAAGTGGCGCAGATCACTGAGCGAGCGCAGATCATCGGGCGTCACGCCCTTCGCGTCGAACGCCTGCCGGTAGTGCGCCACGTTCTCGTAGGCGTGCCGGACCGACCACTTGAGGCGGTGCAGCTGCAGCTCGCGGATGACGTCGACGGGCGCGATCTCGATCGGGTCCAGCTCGAAGCGCTGCGGGGCGAGGGATTGCATGGGTCCTCCCAAATCTGGCTCGCCTCAGCCTATCGCTTTGCCGGTGAGACTTGCAGCCCTGAACCGCCTCAGCCTATCCCCTCCACCAGCCTGCCCGGGATACTTCGCACGTGGCCGCGGAACTCGGCGATGATCTCGCCGGCCTCGGTGGCGACCCTCACGTCGTAGATGGCGCTCCTCTCGGCCCGCTGGCGCTCGCCCGCCTCCGCGACGAGGCGCATGCCGAGACGGGCCGGCGCAATGAGCGCGATCTGGCTCTGCGCCAGCACCATGCGCTGGTTGTAGCTGTTCGAGGCGAATGCGCAGGCGCTGTCGGCGAGCGTGAAAATGAAGCCGCCGTGGCAGATGCCGAGGCCGTTGACCATCGCCGCCGTGATCTCCATCGAGAGCACGGCCGAGCCCGGCCCGACGCGCTCGAGACGCATGCCGAGGCCACGGCTGGCATTGTCCTCGGCCCACATGGCCTGTGCGCTGGCGCGCGCGATGGCCTCGGCGTCCGGTCTGGCGGACATGGCGGTCAGCGCCCCTGAAACCTGGCCGCCCGCTTCTGCTGGAAGGCGGTGACGCCCTCGATGTAGTCGGCGGACGCGGCCGCCTGCTGCTGCAGCACCTTCTCGAGCGCGAGCTGTGTCGCGAGATCGTTGTCTGCCGCAGCCGCGAATGCCTTTTTCTGCAGGCCGAGGCCGTAGGTCGCCGCCTGGGCGAGCCGCTCGGCGAGTGCCGCCACCTCGGAGTCGAACTTGTCGTCGTCGACGGCCTTCCAGATCATGCCCCAGGCCTCGGCCTGGTCGGCCTTGATCGGCTCAGCGAGCATGGCGTGGGCGCGAGCGCGGGCCTCGCCGATCAGCCGGGGCAGGAACCATGTGGAGCCGCAATCGGGCACGAGGCCGAGCCGACCGAAAGCTTGAAGGAAGGTCGCCGACCGCCGGGCGATCACGATATCGCAGGCGAGAGCGAAACTCGCCCCGGCGCCCGCCGCCACGCCGTTGACGGCCCCGATGATGGGTTTCGGCATCGCCCGCATGCGCGCGATGATCGGGTTGAAGCGGTCGAGGATGATGCCGAGATCGGGTTGTGGCCCATCCTTGCGGTAGACCTCGTCCGACAGCTCCTGCCCGGCGCAGAAGCCGCGGCCGGCGCCCGTCAGCACAACCACCCGGCACGCCGGGTCGTTCTCGGCGGCCTCGAGGGCCGGGCCCAGCGCCTCGGCGATGTCGCGGCAGAGGGCGTTGAGCTTCTCCGGGCGGTTGAGCGTCAGGCGCACGATGCCGCCGCTTCTCTCCACCAGCACCGTGTCGTTGGCCATGTCCGTCGCTCCGCTGTCGCCACACGTCCCCGACCGATAATGACCGCTCCACCGGGACGACTCAATCGCGGACCGGGGACCCGGTTGCCGGCATCGCTACAACGACGGGCTGCGACGTTTGCGCCGTTGTCCCTCGAATGACGGCTGGCCGATCATCGTTTCCAGGACCGCCCCGGACCGAAGGACCATCATGGAATTCGAGCAACTCGTGCGCTCACGGCGTAGCGTGCGTGGCTACAAGAAGCAGCCGGTTCCGCGCGCCCTGATCGAGGAGATCCTCGATGTCGCCGTCGGCGCCCCGTCGTCGATGAACACGCAGCCCTGGCACGTGCACGTGCTGGCCGGCGAGCCGCTCGAGCGGGTACGCCGCCGCAACACGGAGGTGATGTCGGCCGGCGGCAAGGTCAATCGGGACATCGTCACCCACGGCGAGTACCAGGGCGTGCATCGCCAGCGGCAGGTCGAGATCGCCAAGCAGCTGTTCGCGGCGATGGGCATCGCCCGGGAGGACAAGGCGATGCGGCAGGATTGGGTGATGCGGGGATTCCGCCAGTTCGACGCACCGGTGTCGCTGGTGCTCACCTACGACCGCGATCTCGATCCCGGCGCCGTCGTGCATTTCGACCTCGGCGCGCTCAGCTACGGGATCTGCCTCGCTGCCTGGGATCGCGGACTTGGCACCGTCATCAACGGCCAGGGCATCATGCGCTCGGAGATCGTGCGCGAGGAGGCCAATATCCCCCCGGGCGAGGTCATCATGACCTGCATCGCCATGGGCTATCCCGACGACGACTTCTCCGCCAACGGCGTCAAGGCGCACCGCGAGCCGGTGGCGCAGATCGCGCGGTTCGTGGGGTTCGAGGAGTAGGAAGGGGAGGGAGCGCGGGAATTGCCGCACAACAGGGGCGGATTCGGCGTTGACGCACCACGCCGCCGTCTGATCATCTCCGCAATTGAAGGTGGTCCCGCCTAACGATGACTGGAGCTGATGCGTGCACTTGCACCGAAGGCGACCTGAGCAGGTGCAGCATGCGCGGCGCTTTGGAAGATGACTCTGTGGGTTCGACAGGTTCGGCTTGCTGTTGAGGCGTCTCGACGGTTTTTGGCCTAACCTAGGCTAGGCTGATTCGGATGGGACCAACCTGTGCGCGACGTTCCGGAAGTCGTCGATATCTTCTGCGGAGCCGGGGGACTATCCTATGGTCTCAAGGCAGCGGGCCTGACGGTAAAGGCTGGCATCGATCTCGACCCGGCGTGCCGCTTCCCTTTCGTTCGAAACATCAAGGCACCTTTTCATCAGCAGGACGTGGCCAAGCTGCCTTCCTCCGACGTGCAATGTCTGTTCAGCAAGAGCGCGACACGCGTGCTGGCTGGGTGCGCCCCATGCCAGCCCTTTTCGGGTTACACCTCCAACAATGCGGAAAAAGATGACCGCTGGCAGCTGCTCCTCGATTTTCTGCGCCTCGCGCGTGACATTCGGCCGGAAATCGTGACGATGGAAAATGTCCCCCGTCTGTCTCACCTTAGTCTGTGGACTCGCTTCGTCACAGAGCTCCAGGAACTCGGCTATCGCGTCGACTGGGCGGTCCTCGACGCTGCCGACTTCGGCGTGCCGCAAGCCCGTCGACGTCTTGTGCTGCTCGCCTCGCGGCTCGGACCCATACAAATTCCGCAGCCGACGGCGAACAAACCCAAGACTGTCCGCGATGCGATCGGTAAGCTGCCTCAAATCAACGCCGGAGAAGCCTCCGAGGCGGATCACTTGCACGCCACGCGCGTCCTGACGGACATCAACTTGCAACGCATTCAACGATCGACGGAAGCCGGAACTTGGCGCGATTGGCCGGACCATTTGCGCACAGCCTGCCATCGCAAGAAATCCGGCAAGACCTATCCGTCGGTTTACGGTCGCATGTCGTGGGATGCCCCATCTCCCACGATCACCACGCAGTTCTACGGTTTCGGTAACGGGCGGTTCGGTCATCCTACGCAAGATCGAGCGTTGTCACTGCGCGAGGGCGCCATCCTGCAATCGTTCCCGGAGTCGTTTGCGTTCGTCGAGCGTGGAGAGAGGATCAATTTTAGAGCTGTAGGGCGCCTCATCGGAAACGCCGTTCCCCCGCTGCTCGGAAAGGAGATCGGTAAAACGATCCTCCAGCATGCCACGCTCAAGTCGGAGGGGGCGGCCGCCGGTAGCTCTCGGTCTTCAAGTATTCGCTCACAGCACCGATGAACGCTTCCATATAAGCCAACGAACGCATGCCGATCTCAAGCAGATTGCGCGCGGTGTAATCCCTTCCAACGTCGTCATAGGTCTTATCGCCGTGCGCCAGATCGTTGCGCGTGGTCTTGATCGTCAACAGGTCTGCGCCATCTCGCGTCCTCGCCTTGTCGGCAAGAATGGAAAAGCCGTAAAGCTCGGCAATGGCCTTGAGCAGCCTGGCATCGACATTGCCCGAAAAATGATACTCGACGTCGAGCGATGCGGACACGATGTCCACGGGCAAGTCGGCCATTTCGCAATGCTTTTCCGCATTGCCATTCCGCTTGAACCCCTTCACGATCTCTCTGCGGATGCCATCGTTCAAATCGTGGAATGGCACACGCTTCGCCGCCATGTCATCGTAGATCGCTTGCAAGCCCGCGCGTGCCGTCGCCTCGATGAGATTATAGACGATCAGAAACGAGCCGGCCCGCAAGATGTGCAGCCGATCGAGCTCGATCTTGACCGACGATTGCGTGCGCTCGGTGCTGTTGACCAGCGCAAAATAGCGCCGCACCTGCAACCTTCGCCGGCGATAATCATCTTCAAACGGATAGCTCATTGACCGCTCAGCTTGTCGCGCACGTAGTTGATCCGATCGAGGACGCGATTGCGGTTGTTCGCAGCATCCGACGTGGTGAGGCTCTTGAATGCGTCGCCCTGAATCCAGTCGGAAACTTTCTCGGCACCGGGCGGGTTGGGTGCAGCCGCGAGCGCCAGCGCGGTGCCGACTGCAATGGCCTCGAACCGCACACGCGGCGTAGATTTCGCTTTCGGGCCCTTCGAGAAGCGCAGAAAATGCTTCTGCACGAAATCGAGCATGCCGTCCCATTCGCTCCGCAGACGCTTCTCGACTGCCTTGGTGGTGTCCTGACGCAGGCTTTCGTTCATCCGCTTGACATAGTCGTCGACGAAATCTGACACGACCTTGCCTGTCGGCGTCGTGCCGAAGGTCTGGTATTCGTCGCGCAAAGCAAAGAACCTCGCAACTAGCTCCTCCCGCTCGTATCTGCGCTCAGCTGCCGGTGAGATCGGCGCCAACGTCGCAAACCTTGAGTCGCGCGCCAGTTCCTTGACGAGATCGACGAACGGACCCGGATAGCTGCCTCGCCTCGATTCCATATCGTTCAACTTGACCGGCCCGGTGTTGATCCGGTCGAACATGTCACGGCGCGTCTCCTCGTTCGCCTTTTCGGTCAGCTCGATCAGCCGCAGCGTGATGCGGCCGAAGCGCCGCTGCCGCGATGGAGGAAGGTCGGAATACTTGAAGCCATTGAGTGCCGGCAGCTTCTCTAGGCCCTCGAGCTGCAACTCGTCATTGAGAAAGCGGACAAGGGTGCGGATGCGTTGCGTGCCGTCGACGATTTCCAGCCGGCCGGCGAGATCGTCGTTCTCGTTGCCGACGTCTGCGACAAACAAGTAAGGAATAGGCAGGCCGATCAACAGTGACTCGATGAATTTCGATTGTCGCTTTTCCTCCCAGACCAGATCACGCTGATAATCCGGGACGAAAATATCGTTCGTGTCG
This sequence comes from Hyphomicrobiaceae bacterium, assembly GCA_050249405.1. Classification (GTDB taxonomy): domain Bacteria; phylum Pseudomonadota; class Alphaproteobacteria; order Rhizobiales; family Hyphomicrobiaceae. The sequence continues at coordinate 5,642 of JBFWQN010000116.1, forward strand.
TCGTCGAGTCCTTTCGTGTACTTGGCGACGACCACCTCGATCGGGTACTCGCGCACCGTATAATCGACATCCTGCTGGACGCTGCGGATCTGTTTCTCGGCGAGGTCAATCTGCGTCGAAGCCTTGGACATGAAGAACTCGCTATTAAACCTGCTGTGCAGCTCAACCGCCTCGATAGACTGTTCGGATTCCAACGTTCAGCTTCAGTCTCCTAGTCAAGCACCGTTGCCCGACTTCGTACGGCCTGATGACAGGGTAGACTGCTCGCTCAGCGAGTGCCAGTATCGTTGGTCCTCGCGGCATGGCGGCCGATGGGACGTCGGGATCGCTGGCAAGTTGGTGTGTCCATGGGTAGATGGAGTTAGCGTCATGCAGTTGTGCGGCGCACCAACCGAAGAGATGCCTTCGGCAGCATCTGGCCCATGACGTCGCCGCCCTTACGGTCGGTAACGGGGGGTTCTCTGCCATCGGACCAACCGTAGGCTAGAGCGGCCCTCGGCGCTGGTCAATGTCGAGGGCCTCCACACAATGCTCGCCGGCGTGCGGCGCAAGTTGCTACTGCGCGGGACATGCAGCGCGCCCCGCCCAAACCTGAATGCGCCGCCCCATCCGCTCGCCCCGTCCACGGACACCGCGGCGCACGTCGACCTCATGGTCAAGCGGCCGAACTTTGCTTAGCCTCCCCTGGAACCGGCGGACAGGAGGCTCGCAGCGGCAACATGGCTACATCGTTCGTCACCATCACGCGCGGGCTCGGTCCCGAGGGGCGCGTGACCGTCGTGCGCTTCGACCGCGGCACTGCCGTCAACCCGCTGAGCCCCGAGGCCATGCGCCAGCTGAGGGCCGCCGCGCGCAGCTTCGAGGACGACCTCGAGACGTCCGTCGTGGTCCTCACGGGCAACGGCAAGGCCTTCTCGGCCGGTTTCGACCTCAAGGACGCGGAGCGGCGCGAGAAGGCGGCGCTCGGGCTCGGCGAGCAGCGCAAGTCGCAGCGCATCGGCCCCTCCATGTGCAAGGCCTGGGCAGACATGGAGCAGGTGACGATCTCGGCCATCGAGGGCTTCGCCGTCGGCGGCGGCGCGGCGCTCGCGGTCTCGACCGACTTTCGTGTGCTGGCGCGCGGCGCGCATTTCCGCATCCCCGAGATCGCGCTCGGCATGAACATGAGCTGGGGCTCGATCCCGCGCATGCTGCAACTGATGGGGCCGGCGCGCACGAAGCAGGCCGTGATCCTCGCCAACGAGCGGATCGAGGCGGCGGAGGCGCTCGCCTGGGGCCTCGTCGAGCATCTGGCCGACGACGGCAAGGCCCTCGACGTGGCGATGGATCTGGCTGGCCGCATCGCTCAGATGCCGCCGATCCCGGTGAAGATGACCAAGACCACGGTCAACCGGCTGGCCGGCGCCCTCGACGACCTCGCCAGCCATATGGACCTCGACCAGTTCACGTTGACCGCCACGAGCGAGGACAGCAAGGAGGGCGTCGCGGCCTTCATGGAGAAGCGCAAGCCGCGGTTCCGGGGGCGCTGACGAGACGCGTTGCCCTGCCTGGATCATCGCCCGCGCTCACGACCACGTCCCGGAGCGACAATCGTTTGACCACCAACCCTTTCAGCTCGGCTCGCGACCTCTTCCGCCTGCCCGACTACCGGCGGCTCTGGGTGGCCGGCGCGCTCACCGGCATCACCCGCTGGCTCGAGTTCATCGCCATCGGCATCTTCGCCTACGAGCTCACCCGCTCGCCGCCGCTCGTCGCCCTGCTCGCCATGATCCGGATGGCGCCCTACGTGGTGCTCGGCTTCTTCATGGGGGCCCTCGCCGACCGCTTCGACCGGCGGCTGCTCATGATCGTCGGAACGTGCCTGCTCGCGCTCACGACGCTCGTGATGTCGGTGCTGACCGCGACCGGCAACGCCACCTACACCACGGTGGCTATCGTCACCTTCATGTCCGGCATCTTCTGGACCATCGACATGCCCGTCCGGAGGCGGCTGATCGCGGATGCCGCCGGTCCCACGGGCATCGCCGCCGCATTGGGATTCGACAATGCTACGACCTACGCGACGCGGGCGCTCGGCCCGCTGATCGGCGGCGCCATCTACCAGCTCCTCGGCATCTCCGGCATCTATGCGCTGATCGCGGTGGCCTACCTGATCTGCCTCGAGATGGCGATCGGCCTCAGACGGTCGGAGCGGAGCGCGGAGGCCGGGGCTGCGCCCAAGGGCCTGCGTGCGGCACTCGCCATCCCTTTGGGGCTCATACTCAATCGCCGGTTCGCCATCATCATGGGCGTGACGCTCGTGCACAACGTGTGCTCGTTCCCGTTTCTGACGATGGTGCCCGTGATCTCACAGAAGGACTTCCATCTGGCGCCCTTCCTGGTCGGCGCCATGTCGTCGCTCGAAGGTTTCGGCGGCACGGCCGGTGCGATCCTGGTCGGCATCCTCGGCAGCGAGCGGACGCTCTTCCGCTACTACTACATGGGCTCGGCCTCGATGCTGGCGATGATGCTGGCGCTGTCCTTCTACATGACGGTGCCGACCGCGGTGCCGGCCCTGCTGCTGATGGGCATGGGTGCTGCGTCCTTCACCGCCACCCAGTATGCGCTGGTGCATGTCAGCTCGCCGCCGGAAATGCGCGGACGGGCCACCGGCGTTCTCTCCATCTTCATCGGCTCGTCGATGGCGGGACACTACCTCGCCGGACAGCTGTTCGGCGCCTATCCGTCGCCGGTCGCGACACGCATCATGGCCGTCGGCGGGCTGCTCGCGCTCGGCGTGCTGGGGGTCTTGTGGGCGACGACCAAGGAGCGACACACGGAGCGGTCGCCGGGACCGGCGACGTGACGCTCGCGACCGACCCGATCATTCGCCGATGAGCGTGACGGCCTCGACCTTACTGCCGTCGGGGTCGGCATGCGGCACGGGCATTCCGTTCCTTCAGAAAACCCTGTTCGGAAAGTAGCGCAGCAGCAGCTCCTCGTAGCGGCCGCTGGCGCGGATGCGAGCGAGCGCCTGATTGACCAGGCTCTTGAGTTGCGCATCCTTCCTCGGCACCACGATGCCGACGCCGTCGCCGAAATACTTGGGCTCGTAGAAGGGCCCACCCTTGAACTCACAACAGCCCCGCGACAGCGTCCCGTTGATCCAGAACGTGAGTGCGATGCCGTCGCCGAATGCCACATCGATGCCGCCGCCGGTGCGCACGGCATCCCAGGCCAGCTCCGACGCCTCGAAGGGCACGATGGCGCTGTTGGGGAAGAACGTGCGCACGTAGGCCTCGTGCGCGCCGCCCTTGACGACGCCGATGCGCCGGCCTTCGAGCCCCTCGGGCGTCGCCAGGACAGGCGGCCCCTCGCGCCGGCCGACGAAGCGCGCGGGCGTGAAATAGTAGCGATCGGTGACGTCGAACTCCCGCAGGAGCTGGGGCGTAATGGCGTGCGAGGCGACCAGCGCGTCGGTCTCGCCGCGGCGCAGAGCGGGCAACAGCTCGTTCCAGCCGCGGACCTGGATATCACAAGCCGTCGACAGCTCGAGGCAGATGGCGCGCGCGATATCGACGTTGAAGCCGGTGAGAACGCCTTCCTCATCGTAATAGTGGAAGGGAGGATAGTCGCTGTCGGTCATGAAACGGATGGCGACGCGCCGTGGCAAGTCGCCTTGGTCCTGCAGTCCGATGCCCTCGGAGGCAGCCGGACCGGCGACTGATAGGCTCACGAGCCAGGCGAGAGCCGCGAAGGCCCGTGCGACGTGCGACCCAATTCGTGCGCGACTTGGCAGCATGGTGGAACCGCGGCGGTCGGTGAGCGGGCACATCTGAGCCGTGCATATCGTCGAGACCGGCTATGGTCAACGCTCGCCGGGCAGGATTCTACGAGCGGTGGCGGGACGGCCAGCATGCCACAGGACAGCAACCGCACCGGTCTGTGGACCATGCTCGGCGTTTGCGCGGCGGTGGGCCTCGTTGCGCTGTTTCCGGTGATGCTCCGGATCGCCGACGAGGAGACGCGGCTGCGCGATCTCGGATGCCGGGGCGATTTGTGCCTGTCCGCCGAGGTCACCGCCGCTGGCGCCTCTATCAAGCCGGCGAGCCGCCGGTCGCCACCGCCGGCCTCGTTCCGCCTCGATGCGGACTGCCTGGACGGAACGCGACACGTCCTGGAGGGCGAAAGCGTCTCGCTACCCCGCGTGCCGAGCCGCAAGACTACCGGCTACTGCATCGTGGAGATCGCCGAGTGCGAGACTGCGCCACGCGCACGTGTCAGCTCCTGCAGCCCTCCCATCTTCTGGCAGGTGCACACGCTCACGTTCTCGGCGGCGCTTCGAGCCGCTTTCCGCAGCAAGGATCCCTGGTAGCGAACGCGAGCCACCATCGCAATCGGTTATCGCGACCTGAGCGCCAGCCGACTGTGGCGAAAATTGACCGCATCGTGACCCCGCCTCAGCGCCTCGATATGAAGAGCGTCGTCGACCGTCAACAGTGTCACACCATCCCCCAGCATCGCCAACCAAGCACAATCGGTGAGTCCAAGCCTGTCGAACTGATCGTCGCGCGAAACTCCAAGGCTTTCAGCGTGAACTTCCTGGCAGGCATTGACAAAAACTCGCAGTGACGACAGCACTCGGTCCAGCGAAGGCCCATGAATGCCAAACCTCGCAAGATTCGATACTTCCGTCAGACAATTAGGAGTCGTCACGATCTTGGCGGCGACCGAGACATACCCAAGCAGGGCGAGATAGTCCTCTTGCCCAAAGTGACGTAGGCGCTTGTGTCGGGATAGCAGACCTTCTTCCGCGCGTCCGACGACGAGAAGCAGGGCCAGATTGCTGTCGATCGCCAGCTTACCGCGCATCAGGCGTCGATATTGTCGCGATTGCGAATGGATTTCGGCTCACCCGTCGCCCGGTCGACCTGGACGACCTTGTAGACATAAGTCGCGTAGGTGCCGGCGGACTTCAAAACGTCCTCGGGCTTGCGGAAAAAACCAAAAGTCACGCACCAGACAGCATTCGTTCGATCGAGCCAGATCTCCTCCAGGCGAGGCTCGGCCATCATCTCGTTTCCAAACAGCTCCTCAAGATAGGCTTTGGCGCGGCCGATGGCCTCCTTCGCATCCATTTCGCTCTCCTGAAGGCTCGTGGTGTCTCCGGGCCGACCGGAAGGCGTGACGGCCGGCCCGGTGATCACACTCAGTTCTTCGCCTTGTCGACCAGGGCGCCGGCCTTGATCCACGGCATCATGGCACGCAGCTTGGCGCCGACCTCCTCGATCGGGTGGGCGTCGTTGAGACGGCGCGTCGCCTTGAACTTCGGCTGGCCGGCCTTGCACTCGCGGATCCACTCGGTCGTGAACTGGCCGGACTGGATGTCCTTCAGGACGCGCCTCATCTCCTTGCGCGTCTCCTCGGTGATGATGCGCGGGCCCGACACGTACTCACCGAACTCGGCAGTGTTCGAGATCGAGTAGTTCATGTTGGCAATGCCGCCCTCGTAGATGAGGTCGACGATCAGCTTCACCTCGTGCAGGCACTCGAAGTAGGCCATCTCGGGAGCGTAGCCGGCCTCGCACAGGGTCTCGTAGCCGGCGCGGATCAGCTCGACAAGGCCGCCGCAGAGCACGACCTGCTCGCCGAAGAGATCGGTCTCGCACTCTTCCTTGAACGTCGTCTCGATGATGCCGGCGCGACCGCCGCCGATCGCCGACGCGTAGGACAGGAACAGGTCGTGCGCGTTGCCGCTCTTGTCCTGATGGATGGCGATGAGGCAGGGAACGCCGCCGCCGCGCTGGTACTCGGAGCGGACCGTGTGCCCGGGACCCTTCGGCGCAATCATGCCGACGTCGAGGTCGGCGCGCGGCTCGATCAGGTTGAAATGGATGTTGAGGCCGTGCGCGAACAGGATCGCGGCGCCCTGCTTCATGTTGGCCTGCAGATGGTCCCTGTAGATATCGGCCTGCAGCTCGTCCGGCGTGCACATCATCATCACGTCGGCCCACTTGGCGGCCTCGGCGACCTCCATGACCTTGAAGCCTGCGGCCTCGGCCTTCTT
>JBFWQN010000117.1:0-11664 GCA_050249405.1 Hyphomicrobiaceae bacterium
CTGCGCGCAGCCTCGGGCGTGCAGCGCACCGAGGAGCCGGCGCGAGAGGCGCCAGCCATCGTTGTAACGCCTGGTCGTGCGGGAAAAAAGCCGATCGCGATATATATGCAGCCACTCGCGAAAGACCAGATCATGAAATTATCGCACGAGCGCAAGAAAACCATCCAGGAACTCGGCATCGAGGCGATCAATCTTCTCTTCCGGCATTATGACATGAAACCGATCGCCTGAAACGTGCTTCAGCGACCGGCTGGCATGCCGCCCCTATAGCCACGTGCGTCCTCATGTGAATAGCGAGATTATGCAATGCCCTCAGGGAAAGCCGGGAGGCGCCCCGACCCACGCCAGCTCAAGGAAAGGTTGCAGCGGATCGCGCAGGAGCGAACCGGCCTCGTCGCGAAGCGCCTTTCGGAGCCGCTTGCCCCGGCGCCGATACCGGCCGAGCCGCCCGCCATCGATCCGCCCTCAGGCGACGCCTACGCCTTCGTCGCCTACCCCCATGCCGACCTCGAAATCGCGCAGAAGCTCGTCCACGACCTCGGGCAGAGGGGCATCGCGGTCAGATGGGACAAGCATCTGGTCGGCGGCGAGAACTTCCGGCGCAGGCTCGACGAGCTTCTCGACGGTGCCGCGGCCGTCATCGTGATCTGGTCGGAGAACGTCACGGATTTCGTGATCGACGAGGCCGATGCCGGAAAGAGCCGGGGCACGCTCGTCACTTGCCGGGTGTCGGGCCTGCCGACCAGCAAGGTGCCCACCGGATTCCGCGGCCTGCATTGCATCGACGTCGACGACATCGAGGCAATTCTGCGCGCACTCGAGCAGCGCGGCCTCGCTGCAACGTCCCGCTGAGCCCCTTCTTGGGCCGCTTCCACACGGCGGGCAAAGCAGCTAAGAACGCCGCAGAACAATCGAGCCTTGGTCCTCGCGGCCGGAGGCGCGCCGGCGTCGGGTCGGCCTAGATCTGCAAATGGAGAGCCCCAGTGGTCAAGGTCATCGCCAGCGAGGTGCGCAAGGGCAACGTGCTGGACGTCGACGGCGCGCTCTGCACCGTGCTCAAGGCCGAGAGCATCCGCCCCGGCAAGGGCACGCCCACGACGCATATCGACATGCGCCGCATCTCGGACGGCGTGAAGATCGTGAAGAGCTATCGCACGACCGAGTCGGTCGAGCGCGCGTTCCTGGACCAGAAGTCGTTCAAGTACCTTTACGAGGACGACATGGGCTTCAACTTCATGGAGCCAGAGACCTACGAGCAGATCTCGATCTCGAAGGAGCTCATCGGCGACAGTGCCCAGTGGCTGCAGGAAGAGATGATCTGCGACGTGCAGTTGTTCGAGGGCGTGCCTGTTGCGATCGAGCTGCCGGCGCGCGTCACACTTCGGATCGTCGAGGCCGATCCCGTGGTGAAGGGCCAGACGGCGTCGTCCTCCTACAAGCCCGCCAAGCTCGAGAATGGCGCCCGCATCATGGTGCCGCCGCACATCGAGACCGGCACCCGCGTGGTCGTCAACACGGTCGAGGGCGAGTACGTGGAGCGGGCCAAGGACTGACGCTGCCAGCCCGGCTCGCGGTTGCCCGGAACGGCCCGCCCTCCGCCTGCGTTCCCACTCGATCCTGTTGGGCGGGACCCGTATGGCAGCTGAAACGAGCAAAAGCACCATCATCTACGCAGCGCTTCGCCCGCGATTTCCTGGTGGCCGTGAAGAGGCTCGTCTCGGCGATAGCCGACATCGCCAGCCGACATCGCCGCGTCGGACGAGGCCGTCGTGCGCGTCAATGAGCTTCTCACCGTGCATCTGGCGCCCAACGACGTGATCGCGACGCTGAGCGCCGAGCTCGAGGACGACTTGAGGACACAAGACATCGAGGCGAGCGTGCGGCGCCTCGAGATGCGGATCCGGTCCGCGCATCCGATGGTCTCGCGCCTCTTCATCAAGCCGCAGCAGCGCGCCGCACAGCCCGGCAGCGTATAAGCGTCTGCGCTGGCCGTCACTGCGGGCGCGGCTCCACAGCCTCCGCCTCGAGCGAGTAGCCGGCCTCGGCGAGCCCCGTGAAAGCGACTTTCGTCTGCATCCTGCCCGTGACCCACACCGGATCGAACGAGCCCTTCACGTCGAAGCCCTGCTCGCTCCTCACGTAGACAATCTGGTTCGGCGGCGGCGGCGGCACGTGAATGCAGGCCCCGACGAAAGGCACCAGCAGGAACTCCTTGACCTTCGTCGCGTCGAAGTCGAGCGGCACGACGTAGCCGCCAAGCTTCACGCGCTGGCCGTCGAGCGCCTCGACCACAGCCGGCGGCTTGCCGGCTTCCGATTGCGGCAGCGCGCCCGGCGAGAGCCAGCGACCTTCGGCGACCTGCGGGTCGTGACCGGGGTTGCCACCGGATTTCGGGCGGTTGGCGAGGAAGGACCGGGGTGCCGCGGGCGCCGTCACCGCGGGCACCAGGTCGGCCCACTTCAAGGATCGCGGCGCTTCTTGTGCCGAGATGCCGCCACTCGCTGCCATGGCAAGAAATGCGGCGACGAACAGTCTCCAAGGCAGTCTCGACCCTGCTCGGCCGTCGGCATGTCTTGCGAACGCATGTGGGCTTCGGAAGGCATCCCTCAGGCGGGAGCGCGGGGGCGCAGTCTCGCTCGCGCCCGAGTCGCGGTCATTGCCTCTGTCCGTCCATCCGAGCATGCTCACGTCCTCACCGTCATGCCGTCGGCGAGCGACAGCCGATAGGCCCTCAGCGCCGGCAACAGGCCCGCCACGATCCCGGCAGCCACCACCGCCGCGAGCGTCCCGATCTCGCCCCAAGTTGGCGGATCGATGGCGAGGTGCAAGCCGTAGACGCGATCGACCCACGGCCTCGCGACGAGCAGCCCCAGGTAGGTTCCGGCAATACCGAGCAGGACGCCCGCGAGCGTCAGCATCCCGGCCTCTGCCGTGAGCAGCCCCAGCACCGTCGAAGGCCGCGCGCCCACCGAGCGGAGAATTGCCATCTCGCGACGCCGCTCGTTGAGCGTGGTCAGGATCATGGTGGCGAGGCCGAGAAGAGCGGTGGCCACGACCATCCACGAGACCGCCGAGAGGGCCGTCTCGGCGATGCCGACGAGCCCCCAGAGCTCCTGCAGGGCGGCGCCGGGGAGGATCGCGACCAGTGCCTCTCGCGGGTAGTCGTTGATGGCGCGCTGCAAACGGAAGGTCGCGAGCTTCGACTTGAGCCCGATCAAGGCCGCGGTGATCGACTTCGGCGCGAGATCGAGCTTGCGGACGTCATCGGCGCTGGTCGCCTGACCGTGCACCTGCGCACCGGCCTGCCAGTCGACGTGGATAGCCTCGATCGCCTCGAGCGAGACATGAACCGCGCGATCGACCGGGGTGCCGGTGCGTGCCAGCACGCCCGCGACACGGAACGGCTTGTCGTCGTGCTCGACGAAGGACACCGAGCCGAGACCGTGCGCGACGATGATCTTGTCACCGACCTTGTAGCCCAGGGCAGCGGCGGCCTCTGCGCCGACGACCGCATCGAAAAGGTCCGAGAACGGCTTGCCCGACGCGAGCTCGAGCTTGTGCGTGCGCCTGTAGCGGTAGTGCTCGAAGTAGTCGGCCGTGGTGCCGAGCACTCGAAAGCCGCGATGGCTGTCGCCGAGCGAGAGCGGCACGGCCCAGGCCACCTCGGGCTGGCGGCGGATCTCGTCGAAGCTCGCCCAGGTGATGTTGTTGGTAGCGTTGCCGATGCGGAAGACGGAATAGAGCAGCAGTTGCAGCCCGCCCGTTCGCGCGCCGACGATGAGGTCGGTGCCGGAGATGGTATCGGCGAAGCTCTGCCGCGCGCCGACCCGCACCTTCTCGACACCCAGCAGCAACATGATGCTGAGCCCGATAGCAGCCACGGTGAGGAGCGCGGTTAGCCACCGGTTGGCGAGCGATTTGAGTGCCAGGCGGAGGACGATCACGCCGCAGCCCCCGCTGGGTCGGTCCGGCTGGCGCGCACGATGTCGGCCAGCCGCACCACCCGGTCGAAGCGCCCCCCGAGCGCGGGATCGTGGCTGACCATCAGCAAACCGGCGCCGCTGGCAGCTATCTCGGTGAGAACCAGATCGAGAAACCGGTCGCGCGTCTCGGGGTCGAGTGCCGAGGTCGGCTCGTCGGCGATCACCAGCTCGGGACTGCCGATGAGCGCGCGCGCGGCCGCCACGCGCTGCTGTTGGCCGACGCTGAGATCGGCGGCGCGTGGCCGGGCGATGGCCGCCGGATCGAGACCAAGCCGCGCGAGCAGGCGCCCCGCCTCGGAGACCTGCGCCGGACCGTCACCGACGCGCGACCGGCGGCGCGGCGCGAAGCTCAGCGGCAGCAGGACGTTGTCGACCGGCGAGCCGTAGGGCAGCAGGTTGAACATCTGGAAGACGACGCCCATGTGCTCGGCCCGGAAGCGGTCGCGTCGCGCGGGGGTGAGACGCACGAGATCCTCGCCCAGCATCTCGATGCGCCCCGCGTCGGCGGCGACGATACCCGCGATGAGAGCGAGAAGCGTCGACTTTCCGCTGCCGGAAGGGCCGACCAGCAGCACCCGCTCGCCTGTCGCGACAGCGAGGCGCGGCACCTCGAGCACGAACGAACCCGCCCCCGGCCAGCGGAAGCGCACGCCTTCGACGTTCAGAAGCCCATCGCGCTTCACCGTGCCCGTCTCACGACAACCCACCGAGATCGAGCACGGGCTTAGCACGGGTGACGACGAAGCTCGACTGCCCTTTGGGGCCGATCACCGTCACGTCGAGCTTCTCGGCTCCCTTGAACGCCTTGAAGTACTCGAGTCCCAACGACGCGAGCGCGGCCGTCTTGCCGCAATCGAGCCGGTAGGTGGCTCTGAACTCGGAATGGGCTGGCGCGCCTGCCGGCTCGCCGGCCTTGGCTGCCGGTGTGCCCTTCTCGACCTTGCCGTGACCGGAGGCGGCATTCTTGTGGTCGTGGTCGTGGTCATGGCCGTGGCCACCGGATTTGGCCGCGCCGGCCGCAGCTGCGCCGATCACCTCCACCGTCGCGGTCGCGAGCCGGCAATTCGCCCCGGGGGCCGGAACGAACAGTGTCAGAGCCTTGCCGAGCCTGGCTTTCGCATCGGCAATGGCCTTACGCTGGCCGGCATTGGACGGCGCGTGCTCGAAGCCCACGATATCGGCCGCGGGCACCTCGAGCTCCAGCTCGACGCGCCCACCCTCGATGGCGATCGAGAGGCGCCCCTCTCCGTGGGCGTGGGCTCCCACCTCGCGGCGTGCTTCCTGCGCGTGGACACCCGTCGCAGCGGCGACGGCGAGGACGACTGCAAGTGATGCGCGCATATCTGGCTCCGGCTGGCCGACAAATGTTACTTTGTAACAGTAATGCCCGCCGGCCCGCTCCTCAAGCCCCGTCGTACGACGGTCCCATCCGACTGCTACGAGTTCGGCCCGCGCTCCATGGAGATCGGCTGCCAGCGCCGGAGGGTGGAGCCGACCAGCACCGTCGGATTGACGCACGAAAGCGGCCAGCGCCCCGACAGCACGTTGGCGATCTCGCGGCCGACGCGACGCTTTCTCGCCGGATCGAAGCGGGCGGACGCCGAGGCGTTGTGCGGCGACAGGATCACATTGGCCATTTTCAAGAGCGGATTATCGGGTTTCACCGGCTCGATCTCGAAGACGTCGAGCCCCGCGCCCGCGATCCAGCCCTCCTGCAGCGCCTTGATCAGACCGGCCTCCTCGACCGTCGGCCCCCGGCCCGTGTTGACGAAGATGCAGGTCGGCTTCATGCGCCGGAAGTGCTGGCCTTTCAAGAATCCCTGCGCCTCGGGCGTTGCCGGCATGTGCATCGAGATGAAATCCGATCGCGTGAGCACGTCGTCGAGGGAGACGGGCTCGACTCCGTGCTCGGCAATGGTCTGCTCGTCGACGAACGGGTCGTGGGCGATGATATTGAGCCCGAAAGCCTTGGCGCGCCGGGCCGTGGCGCGCGCCACGCGGCCGAAGGCGATGAAGCCCAGCGTCTGGCCCATCAGCCGAGGGATCTCGAGAAGCTTCGGTCGCCCCTGCGTCCACCGCCCATCGCGCACCATCCGATCCTGCTCGATGGCACGGCGGTGCGCGGCGAGCAGCAGCATCATGGCATGATCCGCGACCTCGTCGATGAAGGTGTCGGGGCAGTTCGTGACCGGAATGCCCTTCGCGGTCGCCGCGGCCACGTCGACCGTATCGACCCCGACCGAGCCGAGGGAGATCACCTTGCACCTGGCGAGGGCGCCGATCATCGGCGCGGTGAAGCGCATGCCTTTCGCATAGACGGCATCGGCCGTAGGTGCCAGCGCGATGAAGGCCGCCTCCGTGGGCTCGCACTCCACGATCTCGGCGTCGAGCGGATCGAGCGCCTCCATCTCGAATCCATAGCCTCCCAGCCCTGTCGAGACGGTGGTCGCCTTGGTCGTGAGAATGCGAAAGCGTGGCATGGCTGCCCCTCGGAGCGGTGCTGGCATCTGGTCGAGACCCAAGCGAAGCGCATCGGACGGCCATTGCGCAAGGGCGATCGTCCGCACGCCGCGATGTGCCGCGATCCATGCTCCGCACGCGAGCCTTGACGCAGCGACGCTGCCCGGCGAGACAACCATCCCGCCAACCCACAAGAGCGACTGCGGTCTCGATGCAGATGACAGTCTTGCGGGCAGCCTTGTCATTGGCCGCTGCTCTGGCGGCAGTCCTGGCGCCGACCCCGGCCCTGAGCGAGCACCTGATCGCCGTCGTCGTCACGCGCGGGAGCACGCATCAGCCCCACGGCAGCGACGTTGCCGCCGGCGCGGAGGCAGCGGTCGACCGCCTCAATCGCAGCGGCGGGGTGCTCGGGGAGCGGGCCCGCGTCGTCACCTGGAGCGAGGATTGCACCCGCGACCGCGCCCGCCAGGTTGCCGACGAGATCGCGCGCCTGCGCCCCCTTCTCGTCGTCGGACACCTGTGTGCCGGGGCTGCACTCGCCGCCGCGCCGATCTATGCCCGCGCCGGCATCCTCGTCATCGTACCCGGTGTCCGCCATCCCGCGCTGACGGCGGTCGCCAACCGGCCGCTCGTGCTACGTCTCGCCGGCCGGGAGGACCGGCTCACGGCGGACATGGTGTCCTTCATCCGCAACAGCTTCCCGGCCGAGCGCATCGCTATCGTCGCCGACAGGACCCGGCAGGCCGGCGCGCTGGCCGCTGCCGTAACGGCAGAGCTCGGCCGAGCGGGCATGGCGCTCGCGTTGTCCGAGCGGATCGAGTCGGGCGAGAAGAGCTACGACGCCGTCGCAGCCCGCATGCGCGCCAGCCGGGCCGGCGTCGTCGTTATGCCCGCACAGCCCATCGAGCTCGGCGTTCTGGCGGCGAGCCTCGAGCGTGCAGGTGTGCCGGCCCCTCTCGTCGGCACGGATATCCTGGCTGTTCCAGCCGTCGTGCCGACTGCCGAGCGCGCAGGTCGCCGGCTGATTCTGATGCTGCCCTGGACCGGCCTCGAGCAGCGCTCGCCGGCGCCGGCGAGCACTTCATCCGCCGGGGCCGCTGCCGGCTCGGACGTTCGGCGGCGCGCCGAGGCGGCTGTCGAGATATGGGCTGACGCCGCCCGTCGAGCGGGCACCGTCACCGCCGCAAGCGTCGCCGCGGCCGCCCGCATCACAGCGGCACCGACCGTTGCCGGTCCGATCCGCTTCGACGAGGCTGGCGATGCGATCGTGCCTTCCTACCTCCCGCACACCTGGCACGACGGCGCCTGGCGCCCTATCGCTCATGAAGGCGGAGCACCGCGATGATCGGGCGGCGGCTACCTCATCCCCGTCTGCATGCCCGTCTGCGCCACGCAGGCGGCTGCCAGCATGCGCGACAGATGCAGGAAGCTCGCCGGGAGGTCCTCACCGGCGCCCTGGCACGCCACGATCCGAGCTTTGAGGCGGGCCATGATGCGACGCGGGTCCTCGCCCGCCTCGCGGCACGCCACGAGGTCACGAACACCGGCGTCGATCCTCGGCGACCACGAGTGGCTTGCGAAGTAGGGCATCTGGGCCTCCTCTCGGCTTGTCGCTCGAAGTGCGGCGCGCTCGCCCGTTGTGGTCTATCGTGGCGCCAGTGGGCGGTCCCCGGTCGAGGACCGTCGATTCCGACGAGGCGAGTCTGAAGCGCCACTCATCATAGGCGCGAAACGTCGCACCAGCGAGAGGTAGCCTATCGGCTTGTGGAAAATGTTGCAATCCTCGTGCCTTGCCAACTCGATTATCGACGTCGACGGATTGAGCGTCGGCAACGCCCAAGACAGGGCCTTGGCGTCAGGCGTGACGGCCGTCCTCGTCGAGCGGCCGAACGTGGCCTCCATCGTCACTTCGGGCGGCGCTCCGGGCCAGCGCGACACCGCTCTGCTCGAGCCAGGAATGACCGTGGAAGGCGTCGACGCCATCGTGTTGTCGGGCGGCTCCGCCTACGGCCTCGACGCGGCTGGTGGCGTGATGGCCGCATTGAGAGACCGCGGCGTCGGTCTCCACGTCGGCAGCGCCGTCGTGCCGATCGTGGCACAAGCCATCCTGTTCGACCTGCTCAACGGGGGGGACAAGAATTGGGGGCGCGAGCCGCCCTACTGGCGGCTGGGGCTCGACGCTGCAATGGCGGCCTCGCGGACCGTGCTCGCGCTCGGCACGGCTGGCGCCGGCTACGGTGCGACGACCGCCACGCTCAAGGGCGGCCTCGGCTCGGCGAGTGCTACGACCTCCAGTGGCGTGCGTGTCGGCGCCATCGCGGCCGTGAACGCGATCGGCTCGGCGGTCGTCGGCGACGGCCCGCATTTCTGGGCCGCTCCCTACGAGCGCAACGGCGAGCTCGGCGGCCTCGGGCTTCCGGCAACAATCGGCGCCACCGACTTGCGCATGCGTATCAAGAGCGGCGCTCCACCGGCCACCACCATCGCGCTCGTGGCAACCGATGCCGTGCTGACCAAGGCCGAGGCCAAGCGTCTGGCGATCATGGCCGACGACGGGCTGGCCCGGGCCATCCGGCCTGCGCATGCGCCCATGGACGGCGACACCGTGTTCGCCGTCGCCACGCAGCGCCGAGCCGTGAGCGGGCCGGCCGAGTTGACCGAGATCGGCTTGCTCGCCGCCGACTGCCTCGCCCGTGCCATCGCCCGGGGCGTCTACGAGGCCACTGCACTGCCGTTCGCCCACGCCCTTCCCGCCTGGCGCGACCGCTTCGCGGGGAAAGTGGCGCCGTGACCCGCTCTCGCTGGATCGCAGCCGCGCTGCTCGTCGCCATCCTCGCCTCGCTCCTCGCCTGGCAGAAGCACCGCGAGCGCTTGATGGAGGCCTGCCTCACCCGCGGCCGAACCTGGAACGGGCCCGAAAGCAGGTGCGACGCGCCCCGGATGGGGCCGATCCTGCGCCGCTCGCTCGAGCGCACATGAGCCGGCGGCAAGACCCGCATCGCCGGGGACGCGGCGTGAGTTGCAGCTCCGCTTGCGCCGTGGGGACGGACCTGTGCCTCGATCATTGTCGCGGCGCCGGCGGGCATGGCTTCGCGCCAATCTCGAAGCCGCGAAGGCCAGGCCGCCATTTGCCAGTTCATCTCGAGCCGGTGTCTTCGCACTTGACGCCGGCCGTCGCCTGCCCCCATTAAGATGCCCCGGCAGGTTCAGCCTGCACTCGGCGATGTGCCGCCTTAGCTCAGCTGGTTAGAGCGCTAGATTGTGGATCTAGAGGTCCCCCGTTCGATCCGGGGAGGCGGTACCAATAAAGTCAGGCTCTACGCTGAATGCGGGGGCAAGGTCTGTTGTTCGGCCGTCTCTGGGACATTCGGTTATCAGGGCCTCGGTCAGGGTTCCATAGACAGATCGATCACGCACAGAGCGCTCTGACGCGGCGGCGATAGTTCTCGAAGTTGCGGAAGCCGAAGGCGCGGCGCTGGATGAGCTTCATCTTGCGATGGAAGCCCTCTGTGATGCCGTTGGAGCGTGAGAAGCGCCACATGCGGCCGATCTCGACCTGCCAGCTCTCGAGGGCGGCGCCGAGCTTGCGGCAATCCTCGAAGGGACTTTGCCCGAGCTGCCGGATGGCATCGAGCAACCGGTGAACCAGGATGCGGCACTGGTCCTTGGTCTGCTGCCTGGCTCCCAGAATGGCCATCAGCTCCTCCTTGAAGGCATGGATCGCCACGATCGCCGGCTGCGCCGCACGGTACGCGTCGAGCCGCCGGGCCTGGATGTCCGTCAGGTGGCGGGCATGCTTCTGCAACAGCCGCAACGCCCCCCGTCTGGCCGTGAGGGTGGGATCGATTACGCGGCAGGTCTGCATCAAGTGATGCAGAGCGAGGCGCACGACGTGGAAGCGGTCGGCCACCACGAGGGCTGCGGGAAAGGCGGACCGGACGATCGACCGGTAGCTCTCGGACAGGTCCATGCAGACGATGCGGACGCGATTTTTGCTCGCGAGGGCATGGAGATACGGCTGGAGATCGGCCTGCGAGCGTCCGGCTGCCACGTCGAAGATGCGTCGCTTCTTCAAGTCGCAGAAGGTCGTCGCGAAGCGCTTTCGGGCCGAGAAGAAGTGCTCGTCGATGCCGAGCACGCGCGGCACCTGCAGCGAGAGAAGCTTGCGGTTCTCGAGGTCGTACATGTGATCGTAGTAGCGCGCGATGGTGGTGTCGGAGCGCCCGCAGTTCTCGGCCAGGCTTGTGCGTGAGATGCCCTGTGTGTGCTGGCGGTACACCTGCCGCTTCAGGGCCTCGGTCGAGCGCTGATAGGGCAGGATGCCATCCAGGCGCTGGCGGAAATACTTCCCGCAGGCGCGGCAGTGGAACTTGCAGACGGCAAACCGCAGCAGCACGCCGGCGTAGGCCCACGCTCTCATGCCAGACCTGGCGGTGCACCTTGTCCTTCCGGCGCAGATCCTGCCCGCCGCAATGCGGGCAGCACGGCTCCTGGTGGCAGTCCAGGTCGTGGATGATGGGGTTGAACCCGCTCGTCCTGGCGATTGTGAAGCCCGGCAGGTTCAGCGTAACGTCGAAGGCAGGCATCCTCGGCATGTCCTTTGTTGGCACGTCCGGCAAGACGACCAACAATAGACCTTGATCTGAGGATGCCCCCTCTTATGGCGGAGAGCCTCGCAATCAGCGATGCGGCGTCTGTCGACCGAAAGGACGCGCACGGATTCCAAAACCAGTCCGAAAAGTTTGGGAATTCCACCCAAAACTCTCAATGTTTCAGAGAGCTTGGAAGAGGATTGGTGGAGCCGAGGGGAATCGAACCCCTGACCTCTGCAGTGCGATTGCAGCGCTCTCCCATCTGAGCTACGGCCCCATCTAGGCTGGTGTTTAGCGGGCGGCGTCCGCCTGTGTCAAGGTCACGTCTGAGCTCGGGCCAAGGCCAACAAGCGCGTGCAGTTCGGCTACGGGCTCAACTATCTCGTCGACGTCGAGCACGCGGTCATTGTCGACGTCGAGGCGACACCGGCCCGGACCTACGACGAGATCGACACCACCCGGACCATGCTCGACCGCACCGAGGCCCGCTTCGACTTGAAGCTGTCATCGGCAGTGTGAAACTGACCCGGGCGGCAACTCGAATCTGACCCACCCGTCATGGTGGTCCTTCCATCAGGGAGGGGCCGATGCTGACGGCGGAGGAGCAGATGGAGTTGGGCGTTCTGAAG
>JBFWQN010000118.1:0-11614 GCA_050249405.1 Hyphomicrobiaceae bacterium
TCGAGGCTTCGACGCTCACTTCCAGGCGAACGTCCGCCGGCCGCTACCGTGCACCTGCTCGGCCACCATCACGTGATCACCGAGCGTAGGTGCGCCACCGCGAGGGCTCAGAAGATGGGCCACGCGCTTGTCGTCGAGCGATACGTCCACCTGCAGGCACGTTTGCGTCACCGCGGCCCCGTACTTGCCGAGTGGCGGTCCGACATAGGTGACGGTTCCGCCCAGCGCGTGCGTGGTCTTCACGGAGGCGTCGAGGCTCTGGAAGAAGGCGATACCGGCCACGACGGCAACGCCGGCCAAGCCGACAGCGGCCCACTTCAGCTTCGCCATGAGGAGCGCGCGGTCGAGGCGCCTGCGTGTCTCGTCTCGCATAGGTTGTCCCGATCTGCCGCTGGACGAGGGCAACGCGCGCCTCGCTCGCCGCTCGGTAGCGGAGGCCGGGCCACTCGACAACCGTCGTCGAGGTCGCTGCCCGAGTGCTCCAGGCCTCGTGCCCGTTGCCATGCTCGTCGTGCCGCGTCAGCATGGGGCACTCTCGCGACGATACGGGACAGCACCCATGAATTCGGCACTCTGCAAGCGGCTCGGCATCGAGTTCCCGCTCTTCGCCTTCACCCACTGCCGCGACGTGGTGGTCGAGGTGACAAATGCCGGCGGCTTCGGCGTGCTGGGTGCCGTGGCGCATACGCCCGAGACACTGGAGATCGACCTCGCCTGGATCGACGCCCGCATCAAGGGGCCGTACGGCATCGACCTGCTGATCCCCTCGCGCATGGAGGACAAGGAAGGCGCGCTCGCCGCCGAGGACCTCGCCGCGCGCGTGCCCGAGAGCCACAGGCGCCACATCGCGAGCCTGCTCGAGAAGCACGGCATCGACGCCTCGGATCTGTGGATCTCGAACTGGGCCCACGACTATTCGGCCAACCTGCGCGAGGACGGCGCGCAGAAGCTGCTCGACGTCGCGTTCGCCCATCCGATCAAGCTGTTCGTCAATGCCCTCGGGCCGCCGCCGAGGTCGGTCGTGGAGCGCTGCCGCGCCCAGGGCATCGCCGTCGGCGCGCTCACGGGAGCGCGCGAGCACGCCTTGAAGAACGTCGCGGCCGGCGTCGACATCCTGGTCGTCTCGGGCACCGAGGCCGGCGGCCACTGCGGCGAGATCTCGACCCTGGTCGTGGTCCCCGAGGTGCTGGACGCCATCAAGGATCACCCGGAGGTGCAGGTGCTCGCTGCCGGCGGCATCGCGACGGGCCGCCAGATGGCGGCGGTGATGGCGATGGGCGCCGCCGGCGCCTGGACCGGATCGGTGTGGCTCACCACCGTGGAGGCAGAGACCATCCCGACCGTGAAGGCGAAGATGCTCGCCGCCTCCTCGCGCGACACGGTGCGCTCGCGCAGCCGCACGGGAAAGCCCACCCGGCAGTTGAAGTCGCCGTGGACCGAGGCGTGGTCGAAGCCGGGCCAGCCCGAGCCGCTGGAGATGCCGCTGCAGGGCATGATCTCGCGCCCGGCGCTGGCCAAGGTCGACAAGCTGGCCGAGGCCGGCCACGCGGGCGCCAAGGAGCTCGCCACCTACTACGTCGGCCAGGCCGTCGGCCTCATGCAGCACGAGCTCCGTGCCCGCGACGTGGTCTACGAGTTCAAGAAGGACTTCGCCGAGGCCGTGGAGCGGCTGAGCGGGGCGGTGGGGGAGTAGAGGGCGGAGGTCGAGGCGGTAAAAAACGTAGCGGGAGGTTGCGGGGGTTAGGCGACTTCCGGCTCCCATGCCACCCGTTCGATTGCAACCGACGCAAGTATACAGGAGCGGACGTCGTCATCGCAGCGTATCTCTCGCTATTCGCTGCACCCAGCAATGTCCGCTAGCAAGGCAAGCCCGTCGCTTGAAAGCTGCAGTATTAATAGTGCAACTATTCTACGTTGTTTAGCAACTCCCGAAGCGCTGTTCCACGAAGCTCCCGCTCCCTTTTTCGGCTAACAACTTCCCGAGCGGCCAACGCATAATCCCCAGGGACGTTCTGCGAGAATACATCGAGCTTTTCGCGAACCTTTGCAGCTCCGAGTTTGCACAGCCTAGGGTCCTGCGTTAGCTCGCAGATGAGCGTAAAAAAATTCGCCTTGCTCCACCACATCGAATTTTCTGGTAGGTCCAAGTTGGAAACAAACGCCGCAGCATCATTAATTGCCCGAATCGTATCATCTTTCTCCTGAAATTCGCTATTTCTCTCCTCTAAAAATCTGCGAACGCGGTCGTTGCGGTTAAAGTAACCCGCCAGGTATGTGCACATTACATTCAGCGTAAACATAAGTGGTACTTTTCTGTCGAACTCGAATGGTCGAAACACGACTCCCCGCGAGATCAATTCCGCAAACGGTCCGTCGGTCCGGTCCATGAGCCATTTCCAATCATCGGCATCTATGCCCGGATCGCGTGAGAAGCTATTCTCCGGAACATCATCCTGGAGCAAGTCTTCAAACAGGTCTTCACTTCTCCGATCTTCTTTGGCGGAAATTTCGCCACTCAAGACGCGAGCAACAAGAAGAAATTCGGATGCACTATATTCCGATGAGATTTTTTCAATCGCCGACAGACTGTAATATGTTCGATTAAGCCTATGAAATACCTCCTTTAGTCTATTGTCACCCGCGTCGAGGTCAAAATCGATTACCGCCACCTCGTACTTCAGAAATTGCTCTTTTTTTGTATTGCTCAACTCAGCGAAGCGGATACCTTCGTGAGTTGACAGCTTTCCTGCGACAAATTCTCTGATGGTGTTTAGGCGTTGTTGTCCATCGACCACGCACTGTGAAGCCTCCATTGTATCCAGATTAATAGGACCCCGTGCCAAGAAAATTTGAGGGAATGGATAACCTTTCAATATTGTGTCTACGAAGTCTTTTTTATGGGTGTCGCGCCACACAAGATTGCGCTGGAAGTAGGGATGGAGAGTTAAGCGGCTTGATCTCATTGCAGACACAAGATCAATGATCTCTCGGGATCTTACAGTGTAGCGTAGCTCGTTTTGCATGTTAAGCGCCCATTAGAGCCGCGATTGCGGAATCTTGTTTCCAGCAAAAGGCATACTCATTGACATATATTGCCACGCTGACCGACCCGAAGTGGGTTCTGTAATCGCGTGACATGCGATCTTCGAATGATCGCCATTCGGCAACGAGTTTTGATTTAGGCATAAACGCTATTCGTATCATCCCTCGACGGAGGATCTGATCTTTAAACCTCTGCTGGTCGCGGTCACTGATATGCGAGAATGCGGTTCCAT
This sequence comes from Hyphomicrobiaceae bacterium, assembly GCA_050249405.1. Taxonomy (GTDB): domain Bacteria; phylum Pseudomonadota; class Alphaproteobacteria; order Rhizobiales; family Hyphomicrobiaceae. The sequence goes on from JBFWQN010000118.1 coordinate 3,276, forward strand.
CTGTGAAAGCCCTGCTCGACTCTAGTGTATTCATCCAAGCGGTTTGGAATAGTGTTGCGTTAACACAAGCCAAATCAAGGTCCGATACGCCACGTTTAAAAAGCCTATCCTTCGTCGCGCTGAAGCCCAGCTGCGCTGATCCGGCAAAGAAAACTTCGTTATAGTTGATTGTGAAATACTTGGCTGTCTTCAATTTTATCGCGTATTCGATTTCTCTATGCTCCCGAAGAGCGCAAGCTCGCTCCTCGACATAAAGCCGCCTTGCTCTATCTACGCGGTCGGGGTAGCCGGATCCGATAGTTTATACTGACCGTCGAAGCTGGTCAAATGATGTGTCAGTCATGCGCAGCCATAATGTTGTTGCCCACTGTCCCCCACCAACTAGATCATCGTTCGAGAAAAGGGAAGTCTTGAGGGATCACTCGGACAATCTGTGGTTGCGAGTGCGGCGAACGCCCGCTAGCAGTCTTACAGGGCCCGAGGCCAGACCAGACTGCGGTGGAGCGCAAGTCCTCGAGTCGATGTCCGCTCCCTCCGCATCTCAACGGCCCGCTGCGGGAGACGTCGACCGAGCTGGCCTGTCCCATCTCTCCCCGAGCCCCCCAGTCCTCGCTCCCCAGCCCCCGTCACCCCTCCAGCTTCCGCTTCAAAAACTCCGTCATCGCGCGGAATGCACTCGCGCAATCCGGTCCCGCCATGCGCCGGCGGATGAAGCCGTGGATCATGCGATGGGCGCGGTAGAAGCCGGTCTCGACGCCGGCAGCGATCAGCTTCTGTGCGTAGGCGATGCCGTCGTCGATCAGCGGATCGTGCTCGGCGACGAGAATGTAGGCCGGCGGCAGGCGCGAGAAGTCCTGGGCAACGAGCGGCGTCGCCAGCGGATCGGTCGAGCGGCCGGCCGTCTCCTCGCCGAGGTAGTCGCGCCAGTAGCCGCGCATGCTCGCCGTGGTGAGGCCCGGCGCGTTGGCGTTGCGCGCGTAGGCGTCGGCCACGAGCCGGTCGACGAGGCAGGGGTAGATCAGGCCCTGGCAGCGCAAGGCCACCGTCTCGCTCTGGCGCGCCCACAGTGCCGTCGCCGCTGCCAGGTTGCCGCCGGCACTGTCGCCGACGACGCCGAGGCGCCCGGGATCGACGCCGTACGCGGTCGGCCGGTCGTGCATGTCCATGACGACGTCGATGCAATCGTTGAGCGCCGTCGGATACTTGTGCTCGGGTGCCAGCCGGTAGTCGACGCTCACGGTCACCGCCCCCGTCTCGACGGCGAGCCCCCAGCCCGTCGTATCGCTGGAATCCGGATCGCCTTTGACGAAGCCGCCGCCGTGGAAATAGGCGAGGCCCCCGCCGGTGCCGCCACCGGCTGGCGTATAGACCCGGACAGGGATCGGGTGCCCGTCGCGGGCACGTATCGTCCGATCCTCGACTGTCATGCCGGCCGGGGGCGGCGACCAGCTCGCCTTGGCGTAGGCCGACCAGTTGCGCCGCTCCTCCGCGAGGCTCTTCGCGACCGGCAGCCTGGCCCGTTCCTCGATGAGCGGCAGGATCTCGGGGTGCAGGTCGAAGGCCATGCTGAGCGCTCCCGTGCTTGGGTGATTGGCGCCGATGAAAAAGTTGTCCTACGCTCGATCGTGACACAGATGCGCAGAACGGCAAGTCGGAGGAAACGCCATGCCTGACAGGCACGACATCGTCATTCGCGGCGGCACGGTCGTCGACGGCACGGGCGCAGAGCCGTTCGAGGCCGACGTGGCCATCGACAAGGGGCGCATCACCGTCGTCGGCAAGGCAGCCGTGCGCGGCCGCGAGGAGATCGACGCCAGGGGCAAGCTGGTGACGCCCGGTTTCGTCGACCTCCACACCCACTACGACGCACAGGTCACGTGGGCCAACGAGATCACGCCCTCGTCGTGGAACGGCGTGACGACGGCGGTGATCGGCAACTGCGGCGTGGGCTTCGCGCCCTGCCATCCGAGCCAGCGCGACATGCTGGTGAAGCTCATGGAAGGCGTCGAGGACATCCCCGAGGTGGTGCTGACCGAAGGCTTGCCCTGGAACTGGCAGTCGTTCGAGGACTACCTCGATGCTCTCGACCAGCGCCCCTTCGATCTCGACGTCGTGACCCAGGTGCCGCACGCGGCGCTTCGCGTCTACGTCATGGGCCAGCGCGGCGCCGACCGCGAGCCGGCGACACCTGAGGATCGCGCCCGCATGGCCGCCCTCGCGGCGGCAGGCGTTCGCGCCGGCGCCCTCGGCTTCTCGACCTCGCGCACGCTCAATCACAAGACCAAGGCCGGCATCCCGATCCCGACGCTCAAGGCCGACGAGGCCGAGCTCATGGACATCGCCATGGCGCTGGAGGCCGAGGGCGCGGGCTGGCTGCAGGTCATATCGGACTTCGACGAGCCGGAGGAGGAGATGGCGCTGCTCCGCCGCCTCGCCGAGCGATCGGGCCGGCCCATGTCGATCACCGTGCTCCAGCGCGACAACAAGCCGGAGGAGTGGCGCCGGCTGATGGCGCGGATGGCGGAGGCCAACAGGGCGGGCGTGCGCATCCAGGGGCAGGTGCTCACCCGCCCGACCGGCATCATGCTCGGCTTCGAGATCTCGCAGAACCCGTTCGTCGACCGGCCCTCGTGGAAGGAGATCGAGGGCCTGCCGTTCGCCGAGAGGATGCAGCGCCTCGTGACGCCCGAGTTCCGCGCGAGGCTGCTCGCGGAGACCGGCGAGAGCACCGAGAGCTTCTCGCGCCGCGTCTCCCGCTGGGACCGCATCTTCCCGCTCGGCGACCCGCCGGACTACGAGCCCGCGGCCGAGACGAGCATCGCTGCCCGCGCCGCACGCGAGGGGCGCGACCCGGCCGAGGTCGCCTATGACCTGCTGCTCGAGAAGGGCGGCAAATCTATCCTCTATCGGCCGCTCTCGAACTATACCTACGGCACGCTCGACACCGTCCACGACATGATGTGCCATCCGAATTCGCTGATCGGCCTCGGCGACGGCGGCGCCCATGTCGGCATCCTCTCGGACGCCAGCGCCATCACCTACATGCTGACGCACTGGACGCGCGACCGCACCCGCGGGCCGAAGCTGCCGCTCGCCTGGGCCGTGAAGCGGCTCACCAGCGACAACGCGCGTGCCATCGGCCTCGACGATCGCGGCGTGGTCCGTCGCGGCGCCAAGGCCGACCTCAACGTGATCGACTTCGACAGGCTGCGCTTGCACGCGCCGGAGGTGCGCTACGACCTGCCCAGCGGTGGCCGCCGCCTCGTGCAGCGCGTCGACGGCTACGAGGCGACCCTGGTCTCGGGCGAGGTGGTCAATCGCGAGGGCAAGCCGACCGGCAAGCTGCCGGGCCGGCTCGTGCGCGGTGCCAAGAGCGGTGGCATTGCCGAGGCGGCCGAGTAGCAGGAGCGGTGCACCGGAAAAAGGGAGGCCGCGACCGTTTCACCTCCCCGGTGCGCGTCACGATCGCGCCACGCGCGTTCTGGTAAGCATGCCGGCCGCCTGCCACTGCAGCCCGGTCATCAGCATGCTACCGGAGTCCCATGACCGAGCGCCTCAAAAGACTGTGCGATGAGATCCGCGGCCTCGAAGCGGACGAGCAGGCCCACGTCCTCAGCCTGCTCGCCGATCTCGGCGCCATGCCCGAGCCCGACGTGGAGCGTGCCTGGAAGCTCGAGGCCGAGCGCCGTTTCCGTGCGATCGCCGCCGAAAGCATTGAGGAGGCCGAGCCAGCCTCCTCCCGTGATGCGGTCAACGCATTCCTGAAGCGCTGAGGACGAGGCGGCGCGACCGCCTTGCCGTCGCTGGCGAAGGGTCGGGACGTGCCTACTCCGCCGCTTCCGGCAGAGCCGGCGGCCGCCAGCGCAGGCGCGGCTCCCGCGCGGCCTTGGTCTCGTCCAGCCGCCGCCGGGGGGCGAGCCTCGGCGCATCCTTGAACCGGCTCTTGTCGTTGCCGGATTTCGCCGACCTCGCAAGATCGCGCAGCGTCGCGACGAACAGATCCAGCGACTGCTTCGATTCGCTCTCCGTCGGCTCGATCAGCATGGCCCCGTGCACGACCAGCGGGAAATACATCGTCATGGGATGATAGCCCTCGTCGATCATCGCCTTGGCGAAGTCGAGCGTGGTCACACCCGTATCCTTGAGCCAGGAGTCATCGAACAGCACCTCGTGCATGCACGGCTGGTCGCCGAACGGCTGGCTCATGACGTCGCGCAGCCCCGCCCGCACGTAGTTGGCGGCCAGCACCGCATCCTCCGAGGCCTGCCGCATGCCATCGGATCCGTGGCTCAGCATGTACGCGAGCGCCCTGACGTACATCCCCATCTGCCCGTGGAATGCCGTGAGCCGCCCCAGCGGATGAGCACCGTCGCGAGCCTCGGCCTCATGCTCGACGAGGCGGTAGGCGTCGGCTTCGCGCACCACGTAGGGCACCGGCGCATAGGGCGCGAGCGCCGCCGACAGCACCACAGGTCCGGAGCCGGGCCCCCCGCCGCCGTGCGGAGTCGAGAACGTCTTGTGCAGGTTGATGTGCATGGCATCGACGCCGAGATCACCCGGCCGCACCTTGCCGACGATGGCGTTGAAGTTGGCGCCATCGCAGTAGAAGTAGGCCCCGGCCTCGTGCACGACGCGGGCGATCTCGGCCACTTGCGGCTCGAACAGGCCGCACGTGTTGGGGTTCGTCAACATGATGGCCGCGACCTCGGGCCCGAGCGCGGCCTTCACCGCTTCGGCCGCCACCGTGCCGTCGGCCCGCGCCGGCACCGACTTCACGTGGTACCCCATGAAGGCCGCCGTCGCCGGATTGGTGCCGTGTGCGGAGTCTGGCACCAGCACCACGTTGCGCCTCGGGCCCCCTTCCTCCTTCTGGCGTGCATCGTGCGCAGCCTTGATCGCGAGCATGCCGCACAGCTCGCCGTGCGCGCCGGCTTTCGGCGACAGCGCCACCGATTGCATGCCCGTCAGCTCGAGCAGGTATCCCGACAGCCGCTCCATGAGCGCGAGCGCGCCCTGCACCGCCGACTGTGGCGCCAGCGGATGCAGGTCTGCAAAACCCGGCAACCGTGCCATTTTCTCGTTGAGGCGCGGATTATGCTTCATCGTGCAAGAGCCGAGCGGATAGAGCCCGGAATCGATCGCGTAGTTCTTTCGGGACAGTCGAACATAATGCCGCATCGTCTCGGGCTCGGTGAGGCCGGCGAGGCCGATCGGGCGGGTGCGGGCGAGGCCGCCGAGGCGATCGGTCGTCGAGCCTTCGCTCGCTGGCTTGCCGCCTGACGAGCGGTGCTTCGGCTCCGGCAGGTCGACGCCTGTCGTATCCGCGCGGCCGATCTCGAATATGAGCGCCTCCTCGTGATCGAGGCCGCGATTGCCCGTGAACGTCGTCACCTCGCCTTTGCCCGCGCTGCCGGCACCGGTCGGGCGCCCCTGGGTATTCATGGCCATGAGTTTTCTCGACTTTCAGAGATAATGATGGCGGATGCTTTCGCGCACCTCGTCCTCGAGGCGCTCAGCGCGGCGCTGGCCTTGCGGATGTGCTCGACGAGCTCGCCGAGACGCGTGGCCGGCCACGACCGGACCGCCGCGATGGCGGCCTCCGGAATGGGCTTGTCGGCGGACGACTTGAGCAGCCGCGCCACGTCCCGCCACATCGGCTGGACGAGCGGCGGCAGCGATGCAGTGGTGACGTTCGCAAGATGCGCAGAAAAAGCCTTGGTCAGGCTTTCCGCGTCCTGCCGCTCCGCGACAGCTGCGAGAAACTCGGCGATGGCGCCATTGGTCATGCCGGGCTCCTCACCACTGCGTCACGAGTACGTCCGCGATATTTCCGCATAGATCACCTCGTTCGCGGCATCGATCTCCTCTGCTCGCACCAAATGCTCGATCTCCGCCAGCGCCGCGGCGAGCTGCGCAATGCGTCCCGATGGCGACGAGCGAATGGCGGCAATGGCCCGGGCCGGCAGCGGCTTTGCGGGATCCGCCTTGAGCGGCCTCGCCACGCGCTCGATCCAGACGAGCTGTGCCGCAGCTGGCAGCTCGGCCGCCCGCAGCCCGTCGAGATGCCCGGCAATCGCCGACGCGAGCGCATCCGCGTCGTTGCTGCCGGCAGCATTCGCCGCCTCGCGACAGGCGGCGAGACGTACGCGCAGAATGGCCATGCGCTCGGCCATTTGCTCGTGCTCCGTCTGGACCCGCTCCATCCTCAGCCCTCGAAACCTCGTCGCATGCGCATGCCGCCCATCTGGTCATTCGGCAAGAGCCTCTGCCAGCGCCTTCGCAAAGGCGGCACGGTCGTCGTCGGTGTTGATCTCCGTCGATGCCACGACAACGAGATCGGCGACCTCCGGGTTGCGAGGAACGAGGCGCGAGACCGGCACGCCGCCGAGAATGCCCTTTGCGGCCAGCTTATCGATGACTTGAGCCGCATCCCCTTTCACCCGAAGCGTGATCTCGTTGAAAAAGGCTTTCGTCAGAACCTCGACACCGACAACGCTCGCCAGCCGGTCCGCCAGATCGCACGCCCCTTCATGATTGAGCTCCGCCAGCCGCCGTAGGCCCGCCTCGCCGAGCAGCGTCATGTGGATGGTGAAGGCCAGCGCACACAGGCCCGAGTTGGTGCAGATGTTGCTCGTCGCCTTCTCGCGGCGGATGTGCTGCTCGCGCGTCGAGAGTGTAAGGACGAAGCCGCGCCGTCCTGCCGCGTCGACCGTCTCTCCGGCGAGCCGGCCGGGCATCTGTCGCACGTATTTGTCGCGCGTCGCGAACAGCCCGACGTAAGGCCCCCCGAAATTGAGCCCATTGCCGATCGACTGCCCCTCGGCCGCGACGATGTCCGCGCCCATCTCGCCCGGAGACTTCAGCAAGCCCAGGGCCACGATCTCGGTCACCGCCACGACGAGCAGAGCGCCCTTGGCGTGCGCCGCCTCCGCGATCGGAGCGAGATCGCGCACACTGCCGAAGAAGCTCGGGTACTGCACCACGACGCAACTCGTCTCGCCGTCGATCGCCGCTACGATGTCCTCGACGCCGCGCGGATCGGCGGGCAGCGCCACAATGGCCGAGCCACCATGATGCGCGAGCGTCCGGATGACGTCGGCGTATTGCGGGTGCAGCCCGCCCGAGAGCACGGCCTTCCTCCGCCGCGTGATGCGATGCGCCATCAGCACGGCCTCGGCCGTCGCCGTCGAGCCGTCGTACATCGAGGCGTTGGCGGCATCCATGCCCGTCAGCGCCGCCACCTGTGTCTGGAACTCGAACAGATACTGCAGCGTGCCTTGGGTGATCTCGGGCTGATAGGGCGTGTAGCTCGTCAGGAACTCCGAGCGCTGGATCAGGTGATCGACCGTCGCCGGCACGTGATGCCTGTAGGCGCCCGCGCCGATGAAGAACGGCACGCTGGCAGCGGGCGTGTTGCGCGCGGCAAGTCCCGCCATCTCGCGTTCGACCACGAGCTCGCCCTTGGTGCGAGGCAGCGCCGGCAAGTCGCGGAGCAGCCGGTCGCGCGGCACGGAGACGAACAGATCGTCGATGTTCTCGACGCCGATTTTCGCCAGCATGTCGGCGCGGTCGGCATCCGTCAGGGGAAGATAGCGCATGGGGCCTCAGGCGAAGCTCGGGGGAAGGTCCGCGATCACCACCTCGGCACGGATCGAGTTGGCGATGTAGCACTCGTCGTGGGCGCGGTGATGGAGCGCGTGGATGTCGTCGGCCGTTGGGCGCTTGTCGCCCGAGTACGTGATGGCAGGCCGCAGCGTCACCTTGGAGACGTAGAGCTTGCCACGCTCGTTCTTGGTCATCTCGCCCACGGCATCGTCGACATAGCGGTCGACGACGAAGCCCTTCTTGGCGGCGAGAGCCAGGAAGAACAGCATGTGACAGGCCGAAGCCGACGCGACCAGCGCCTCCTCGGGGTCGATGGCATCCTCGCGCGACAACGGAGGTGGCAGCGCGTTGGGCGCTGACGAGCCCGCGACGGTGATGCCCCCGTCGAAGCTCCAGGTGTGTCCGCGGCTATACTTGTTGCTGCCGAAGTCCTGACCGTTTCGGAGCCATTCGACCTTGGCCGTATACGTGTGCGCCATAATGATGGGCTCCTCAGGCGTTGTCCTTGACGAAGGCGTCGTAGGCGGCGCGATCCATCAGGTTGTCGAGCCCAGCCTTGTCGGCGAGCTTCAGCTTGAAGAACCACCCCGTCGCCTCGGGCGCCTCGTTGACGGCGGCCGGCCGGCCCGCAAGCTCGCCGTTGACCTCGACCACCTCGCCCCCGACCGGCGCGTAGATATCGCTCGCGGCCTTCACGCTCTCGACCACGGCGAAGGCTTAGACGGCCGTCACCG
>JBFWQN010000119.1:0-11603 GCA_050249405.1 Hyphomicrobiaceae bacterium
ATCATCCTGCTGGTGGTGATGCTGGCGACGGTCGCGGCTATCGTATTCATGGAGCGTGCGCAGCGGCGGCTTCTGATCCAGTACCCCAAGCGCCAGGTCGGCAATCGGATGTTCCAGGGCGAAGCCTCGCACCTGCCACTCAAGCTCAACTCGTCGGGCGTCATTCCGCCGATCTTCGCCTCCTCGCTGCTCCTGCTGCCGATTACGGCCGCACAATTCCTGAGCTCGGGGCAATCTGGTCCGGAATGGCTGACAAATGCCGTTGCTCTTCTGGGCCGTGGCCAGCCCATCTATCTGCTCACCTACGTCGCGCTGATCGTGTTCTTCGCCTTCTTCTATACGGGGGTGGTGGTCAACTCGGTTGAGACGGCCGACAACTTGCGCAAGTACGGCGGCTTCATTCCCGGCATTCGGCCGGGAGCCAAGACGGCTGATTACATCGAGTACGTGCTGGTTCGCATCACGGTGGTGGGAGCCATCTACCTGGCGCTGGTATGCGTGCTGCCCGAGGTCATGATCTCCTATTGGGCGGTGCCTTTCTATTTCGGCGGAACGTCGCTCATGATTGCCGTCAGCGTCACGATGGACACCGTCTCGCAGGTGCAGAGCCACCTCATCGCACAGCAATACAAAGGCTTGATCGAGAAAGCGAAGCTCGGCGGTGGCAAGCGCGGCACGCGGCGCTGAGGACGAAGGCGGAGCTGTGGGAGGAAAGCTATGAATCTGATTCTGCTCGGTCCTCCCGGGGCTGGCAAAGGAACCCAGGCCAAAGAGATCGAGACGCGGCATGGGCTCGTGCAGCTCTCGACGGGGGATCTGCTGCGGGCGGCCGTCAAGGCTGGGACACCGGTTGGCAAGAAGGCCGATACGGTGATGAAGCGTGGCGAGCTCGTCTCCGACGAGATCGTCATCGGCATCATCTCAGAGCGGATCGACCAGCCGGATTGCCAGAGTGGCTTCATTCTCGACGGCTTCCCGCGGACGCTGGCACAGGCTGCGGCACTCGATCGCCTGCTCCAGAGCAAAGGCAAGAAGCTCGCCGCCGTGATCGAGCTCAGGGTCGATCCGAAGCTGATCGTCGAGCGGATCGTGGGGCGGTCGACCTGCGCCAAGTGCGGCGAAGGCTATCACGACGTCTTCAAGAAGCCGAAGAAGGCCGGGGTCTGCGACGTTTGCGGCGGCACCGAGTTCACGCGCCGGGCCGACGACAATGCAGAGACGGTGAGCACCCGTCTGATGGCCTACTACCGGGATACCTCACCTCTGATCGGGTACTATTTCTGCAAGGGCACGCTCAGGACGGTGGACGGCATGGCCTCCATCGAGGAGGTTGGCCGTGCCATCGAGGCGCACCTCAAGGAGGTGCGCGACTGAAACTTCGAGCGGATGCACGCACGCGCCTTGACGACGGCGCAGGCCGCTTCCTATAGGTTCTTCGAATGGTCCCGAGCGGCGATACCGTTGGGGCCCAACGTTTTTTGGGGCTTGGCCGGCGATCGACCGGTCCGCGGCGCAATCACAAGCGCCGACAGACGCGCAGGAGCAGACGATGACCAGACGTTGCGAGTTGACCGGCAAGCTACCCATGTCGGGCCAGCTCAGGAGCCATGCCGAGAACAAGACCAAGCGGGTTTTCCGGCCCAACCTGGTCAACGTGACGCTTTTGAGCGATACGCTCAAGCGGCGGGTGCGGCTGAAAATCAGCGCCCATGCCTTGCGGTCGGTCGAGCATCGCGGGGGACTCGACGCTTTTCTCGTCAAAGCCCACAGCGACGAGCTTTCGGATCGATGCCGCGGGCTGAAGCGGGAGATCGAGAAGACCCGCGAGGCGGCTGCGGCGACTGGCTAGGGTGATTTTCCGTCCGCGCCAGTCCAGAAAGCTTTCTGGGGGGCGCGGCAGGGATTGCGCCGACGATCGACCCCCGTCGTAGATAACGCGGGGGATAGACAATGCGGATCGTCGTCGTCGGCTCGGGATACGTAGGTCTGGTGTCGGGCGCGTGTTTTGCCGACTTCGGTCACGATGTCATCTGCGTCGACAAGGATCACGGCAAGATTTCGAGGCTCGAAGCCGGCGAGATGCCGATCTACGAGCCCGGCCTGGATGCGCTGGTCGATGCGAACCGCCGCGCCGGCCGCCTGGCTTTCTCCACCGCGCTCGCCAGTAGCATCAAGGGCGCAGAGGTCGTGTTCCTCGCCGTCGGCACGCCGTCTCGCCGGGGCGACGGCCACGCTGACCTGACCTACGTGTATCAGGCTGCGCGGGAGGTCGCCGATGCTGCGGACGGCTTTCTCGTCATTGCGACCAAATCGACGGTACCCGTAGGCACGGGCGACGAGGTCGAGCGCATCGTGCAGAAGGTGCGGCCCGATCTCGGTCTGGGGGTGGCATCGAATCCGGAGTTCCTCCGCGAAGGCTCGGCCATCGAGGACTTCAAGCGTCCGGACCGGATCGTGATCGGCGCCAATGAGCAGCGCTCGCGGGACGTGATGGCTGAGGTCTACCGGCCGCTCTATCTCAATCAGCCACCGATCATGTTCACGGACCGGCGCACGTCCGAGCTCATCAAGTACGCGGCGAACGCGTTCCTTGCGACAAAGATCACGTTCATCAACGAGATGGCGGATTTGTGCGAGCAGGTCGGGGCCAATGTGCAAGAGGTGGCCCGCGGCATCGGGCTCGACAATCGCATCGGATCGAAGTTCCTGCACGCCGGGCCCGGCTACGGGGGCTCGTGCTTTCCGAAGGATACGCTGGCCCTGGTCAAGACGGCTCAGGATTTCGCCGCACCATTGCGCATCGTGGAGACCGTCGCCGCCGTCAACGACCAGCGCAAGCGCGCCATGGCGCGTAAAGTCATCCAGGCTTGCGGCGGCTCGGTGCGCGACAAGACGATCGCCGTCCTCGGGCTCACGTTCAAGCCGAATACGGACGACATGCGCGACGCGCCGTCGATTGCACTCGTGACAGCGCTCGAGGACGCGGGCGCACACGTGCGCGGGTTCGATCCCGAAGGCATGCAACAGGCCCGCGAGGTGTTGCCCGGACTGCGCCTCGTCGACAGCGCCTATGCCTGCATCGATGGCGCAGATGCAGTGGTCATCGTGACGGAATGGAACGAATTCCGGGCGCTCGACATGCGCCGTGTCAAGGCTCTCCTCAAGGCCCCGATCGTCGTCGATCTGCGCAATGTCTACCGCCCAGAGGAGATGTCGCGCCTCGGATTCACATACGTCAGCGTGGGACGGCCGAGCCTGACGCCGGATGCCGCCTAGGATGGTGACGCGCGGCCTGACCAAGGGGCGGCCGCTGACGGCGCGGGGCATTCTTGGAGTTGCCTCCGCGCGGTAGCATCGCCAACGCCATTGCTCTCCGGGCAAGACCGGATCGGCGCGGTTGTGTCGGGCCGTGTCGCTGTCCTAGGCTCGCGCCATCGTCCTCGTCCGGCCGGCGGAGCACCCCCATGACGCAGCAAGCCCTCTCAGGCATTCGGGTCATCGACATGACTCACAACCAGGCGGGCCCCGCCTGCGCGCAGATCATGGGGTTTCTGGGCGCCGACGTGATCAAGCTCGAGGAGCCCAAGGGGGGCGACGTCGCGCGAGCCCAGAACAACGACGAGCTGTTCTTTCTCGTTTTCAATGCGAACAAGCGATCGCTGACGCTCAACCTGAAAACGGATGAGGGCAAGGACCTGTTCAAGCGTCTGATCGCCGAGTCCGACGTGCTGATCGAAAACTTCGGGCCCGGTGCGCTGGATCGCATGGGGCTCGGCTGGAAGGTGCTCGAGAAGCTCAATCCCCGGCTGATCTTCGCCACGATCAAAGGTTTCGGGACGTACGGGCCGAATGCGCATTTCAAGGCCTATGAGCCGATCGCGCAAGCGATGGGGGGCGCCATGTGCGTCACCGGCTTTGCCGACGGCCCGCCGACCTACAACTGGCCGGCGATCGGCGACAGCGGCACGGGCATGCACATGGCCATCGCCATCCTGGCCGCGCTGAACCAGCGACATGCCACCGGCAAGGGCCAGCATGTGGAGGTCGCGATGCAGGAGGCGGTGCTCAATCTCATCCGTATCTCGCTACGCGAGCACCAGCGCAATGGGGTGCCGGTGCGAACCGGCAACCAACTCGGCAAGAATGTCCCGGGCACGACGTTCCGATGCGCGCCGGGCGGGCCGAACGACTACGTCTACATCTACGCGCAGCCGCAAATGTGGGCTGCCTTCTGCAAGGCGATGGGGCGGCCCGACCTCGAGGCCAATCCATTGTTCAAGACGAACGCCGACCGCTGGCAGAACCGGGCGGCGCTCGATGCGCTGGTGACAGAGTGGACGATGCAGCGGACGAAGCACGAGGTGATGAAGGTGATGGCGGATGCCGGCGTGCCATGCGGGGCGTGCCAGGACACCGGGGAGGTTCTGGCCGATCCGCATCTTCGCGCGCGTGGCATGATCGTCGAGATGGAGTATCCGCCGCGCGGCAAGTTCCAGACGGTCGGCAATCCGATGCACCTGTCCGCCTCACCTCCGGAGTACCGGCGACCTCCCATGCTCGGGGAGCACACGGCGAGCCTGCTTTCGGAGCTGCTCGGCGTGTCCGCGGAGGAGACGGCGCGCCTGAAGGCGAAGGGCGTGCTGTAGCGCGCCGCGATACGCCCTGCTGGCGCAAGCGGAACGACGAGAGCCCAGCATTCACAGCCGGAGCACCCGTAGCCAGCGGGAGACATTGAGCAGGCTCATCGCGGCGGCGGCGACGTAAGTGAAGGCCGCGGCGCGCAGGATTTGGCGGGCAGAGCCAATGTCGTCAGGACCAATATAGCTGCCGGCCCGCAAGAGAGGGAGCGCCCGACGAAAGCTGGCGTCGAGCTCGACCGGCAGGGTCACGGCATGCAGGACAACGGTCGAGGCAAGAACCAGCATGCCAAGCATCAATTCCAGGATCACGATGTGCGGCGACTTGAACACGATCGCCACGATCGGCGCGGCCAGCATCACAGCTATGCCCAGCCGCTCCAGCGACTGTGCCTGCCTCGCCAGCCGTGACCGCGCCGCGAGAGGCGGATAGGCGGTTGCATCCTGCATGGCATGGCCGACCTCGTGCGCCGCGACGACCACGGCCGACAGAGTACGGCCGTCGAAGTGGGCAGGACTCAGGCGAACCACCTTGGCTTCGGGATCGTAATGATCGCCGAGATCGGTCTCCTCGACCTTGACGTGATGGAGCTTCATCTCGTCGAGCACGTGCCGTGCGAATTCACCGCCCGTCCCGGGAAAATCGGCGCGCTGGCTCGAATGTCGGTCGAGAACGCCCTTCACCCACATCTGCGGAAGCAACGCCAAGCCGAAAGCGAGCAAGAGCAGGACGAGCATAGCGGCCAAGGCTGGACTCCCTATCCCGAGCGGGCCGGATTGCCCGGTGTGGAACGCGTTGGCCGGTTTTCCAGCGCAACGCGACTGGCGACCCTGGCAACGCGCTTTGGAAATAGTTAGACTAGCGCTCAGCCGGAGTCAGCCGGCTCGGATCGCACACCTGTCCGCCCGTCGGGTGGTGTGCGACGATTTGCGTCGCCATGCGGTTGACGCATGAGCATGCCTTCGCTACAAGGTCTGGCTCTAAGAGCAGCGGATCGCAGTCGTGCCCGGCTAGGCGTCGGTTGTGCGATGTGATCGGCTTTGATGCATCTCGCGGTGGATTGCATCGTTAGGATCGCCGGCCAAAGAGGCTCCAAGGCGCAAAGTTGCGACTTGGACCGTGGCAGGTGCAAGGACAAAAGCGGGATCTCCCCCAGGGGAGCGACGAGGAGAGCGACGTGGCCCGTATCGCAGGCGTGAACATTCCGACACAGAAGCGCGTCGTCATCGGTCTCCAGTACATCCACGGGATCGGGCAGAAATTCGCGCATGAAATCTGTGAGCGAGTTGGCATTCCCGCCGAGCGGCGTGTCAACGAGCTGACGGATCTCGAGGTGTCGCAGATTCGTGAGGCCATCGATCGCGACTACACGGTGGAGGGCGACCTCCGCCGCGAGGTGGCCATGAACATCAAGCGGCTGATGGATCTCGGCTGCTACCGGGGGCTGCGGCATCGCAAGGGGCTGCCCGTGCGGGGACAGCGGACGCACACGAATGCGCGCACCCGCAAAGGACCTGCGAAACCGGTCGCCGGCAAGAAGCAGGCGTCCAAGTAGCGCCGCAGCCGGCAAACACACGATCGAATACGATCGACGCGGGCCGGCATCGAGTCGGCCTTTCTCACGGCGTTCCGGGCTCCTATGGGCCGGCGCGCACTGCATTTCCAGCCCAAGGTTCCCGGAGCCCCGAGAATGGCCAAAGAGCAAGCACAGGGTCGCGGCAAGGTCCGCAGGCGCGAAAAGAAGAACATCGCCTCCGGCGTGGCCCATGTGAATGCGTCGTTCAACAACACTATGATCACCATCACCGATGCGCAGGGAAACACCATCTCCTGGTCGTCGGCCGGAACGATGGGGTTCAAGGGCTCGCGCAAATCGACGCCCTACGCCGCGCAGGTCGCGGCCGAGGATGCAGGACGCAAGGCTGCCGAGCACGGCATGAAGACGCTGGAAGTCGAGGTTTGCGGGCCGGGCTCGGGGCGTGAGTCGGCTCTGCGGGCGCTGTCGGCCGCAGGATTCCAGATCACGTCGATCCGCGACGTGACACCGATCCCGCACAACGGCTGCCGGCCGCGCAAGCGGCGTCGCGTCTAATCCGTTCCGGGGACATCCGGCGGCGCGCTCGCGCCGTGCGCCGATGTCCCACCCGACGAGGTTGGACGGCCGCTCGCAAGCGGCCGTCATAGCGCATTTGAACCTCGTCTGTTGTCGCCCGCCGCGCCGCGCCCGGCGTGAGCCTTACTGGATGGGTGCTCCGCATGTTGCAGAAAAACTGGCAGGATCTGATCAAGCCCTCCAAGCTGCAGGTCGAGACCGGCCGCCAGCGCGACCGCATCGCGACCGTCGTGGCAGAGCCGCTCGAGCGCGGTTTTGGAATGACCCTCGGCAATGCGCTCCGCCGCGTGCTGCTGTCGTCGCTGCAAGGCGCAGCGATCACCTCGGTGCATATCGATGGCGTGCTGCACGAGTTCTCGTCGATCGCGGGTGTGCGCGAGGACGTCACGGATATCATCCTGAACATCAAGGACATCGCTCTGCGCATCCACTCGGATGGCGTGAAGCGGATGGTGCTGAAGAAGGAAGGGCCCGGTCCGGCGCGGGCGGGCGACATCGAGACGTCGTCCGAGGTCGAGGTTCTCAATCCCGACCACATCATCTGCAATCTCGACCAGGGCGCCTCGGTGCGCATGGAGTTCACGGCCTCGACGGGCAAGGGCTACGTGCCGGCCGAGCGGAACCGGCCGGAGGACGCGCAGATCGGTCTTGTTCCGGTCGACAGCCTGTATAGCCCGGTGAAGAAGGTCTCCTACAAAGTCGAGAATACCCGAGAGGGCCAGATTCTCGATTACGACAAGCTGACCATGACGGTGGAGACGGACGGCTCGATCCGTGCCGAGGACGCGGTGGCGCTCGCTGCCCGGATCCTGCAGGACCAGCTTTCGATCTTCATCAACTTCGAGGAGCCGAAGAAAGCTGTCGAGGAGCGGACCCATCCGGAGCTGGCGTTCAATGCCGCGCTGCTCAAGAAGGTGGACGAGCTCGAGCTTTCCGTCCGCTCGGCAAACTGTCTGAAGAACGACAATATCGTCTACATCGGCGACCTCATCCAGAAGACCGAGGCGGAGATGCTTCGCACGCCGAACTTCGGACGCAAGTCGCTGAACGAGATCAAGGAGGTGCTGGCCTCGATGGGGCTGCATCTCGGCATGGAGGTGCCGAACTGGCCGCCCGACAACATCGAGGATCTGGCGAAGCGGTTCGAGGACCAGTACTGAGGTCGAGGAAGCCGGGAAGCAGGATGGAGAGTGGGACAGCTCTCCTTTCTGCAGCCCAACTTCCTGATTTCTTTTGGGAACGAGGCGAGGCCGAAGAACCTCCCCGTCGAAACAACGCAAGGGTCATCACGTCATGCGACACAAGATGCTCGGCCGCCGCTTCAATCGTGACAGCGGCCACCGTCAAGCGATGTTCTCCAACATGGCGGCGGCGCTCATCAAGCACGAGCAGATCGTCACCACGCTGCCCAAGGCGAAGGATCTGCGTCGGGTGGTGGACAAGTACATCACGCTGGCCAAGCGGGGCGACCTCAACTCCCGGCGCATCGCGGCCTCACGGATGCGTGACGAGGCGATGGTCAAGAAGCTGTTCGACGTCCTGGGGCCGCGCTACAAGGACCGGGCCGGCGGCTATACGCGGGTGCTCAAGGCAGGATTTCGCTACGGTGACAGCGCGCCGCGTGCGGTCATCGAGCTGGTCGATCGCGATGTGTCCGTCAAGGGCAAAGAGGATCGCGAGCGCCATGAGGCGATGCTGAAGGAGCAGGGCGAGGGCGCCAGCGACTGACGTCTGGCGCTGGTCAGCAGCTTGGCCGTCGGGCGAGCCACTGATTTTACAAGTCGGGTCGTGCGAAAGGCTCGCTGGCTGGAGGCTGGCGAGCCTTTCTGCGTTATTTGATGTGGGGGCCGCGCTCGAGGATCTCGACCGATACGCCTTCTGGCCCCTCGATGAAGGCAATGCGCGTGCCGGGGCGGATCGTCTCTGGCCCGCGCGTGAACTTGGCGCCCTTGGCCTTCAGCTCCGCGCAGACCTTGTCGATGTCCTTCACGGACAATCCGAAATGATCGAGGCCGCGGTAGGGATGGGGCGCGCCTTCGGCCGCCTTCGGGTTCCCCGAGACGTCGAGGATGAAGATGTCGGCGCCACCAAGCTTCAAGTCGATGCGCGGCTGGCCGCCGGGCGAGGATCGAATGACCTCGGCTCCGAGCATGGTCTCGAAGTATTTCGCCATGCCTTCCGGGTCGCGCGTGAACAGGTGAATGTGGTCGAACGTGTATTGGGTCATGCCAGGGCTCCTTCTGCGTGGCCGGGATGACGTCAAGCCTCGCTCCGATGGGCGAGAAGGGCAATGGGCAACAGCTGGTTTGTATTCACGCGTGCTCAGCAACCCCGTCCGGGTGGGGCAGTCCGTGAAGGTCGGTCCACGATCGAGCAGGCGTCGGCGTCAACTTGTGGCACCTTGTCCAGCGGTCTTGAATGTCCGGTGGGAGGCACGCACGTCTCTGCCAACCGAGAGGGAGCTTGGCATGTCATCAACAAGGTCGATTGTGGTCGCGACGAGCGCATTTTCGCTCACGGTCGCGATGTGTGCGGCCGCCATTGCTCAACAGGCCGCACCAGCTGGGAAAGTGGTGGTGGAGAGTCCCTGGGCGCGTGCCACTCCGGGCGGAGCCAAGGTGGGTGGGGCCTTCATGCAGCTTTCCGCGCCGCAGGGCGCCGCGGACAAGCTCGTCGGCGCGCGGACACCTATTGCCGGCACGGTCGAGCTCCACACGCACTCGAGCGAAGGCGGCGTCATGCGTATGCGCAGGATCGACGGCATTCCGTTGGAGGCCGGCGCCAAGGTGAAGCTGGCTCCCGGCGGCCTGCATCTGATGCTGATGGACCTGAAGCAGCCATTGAAGGCCGGCGAGAGCGTCGACATGACGCTCGTCTTCGAGAAGGCCGGCGAGGTCGAGGTCAAGGTGCCTGTGCTGCCTGTCGGGTCACCTGGGCCGAAAGGCTCGGCGGCAGGGCATGGCGGCCACGGCAAGCATTGAAGGAGCCTGTCGGCGGACGAGTAGCGTTTCAGGCGACCCGGGCCGAGCGAGTCCTCGTGGCACGGGCTGCCTCGCGCCTCGGGACGGGCACCGGCCACTTGGCCGGGACTGCCGACGGAAACGGCGGCGAGGGCGGGGCTGCGCCTGCGGGGATCGTTTCCGGGGTCACCCACACGATCCGGGGAGCCGGCGACGCTGCAGCGACCGGCACCGATTTGGCCATGCCGGCGCGCAACGGATCCGCCATCCAGGTGCCGAGGCCCGTGAAAAAGAAAAAGTAGGCGAACGGCACGTTCCAGTAGTGCACCGTGCAGCCGACGAGGATCAGCGCCAGCATCGAGATGATCCAGCCGGTGGCCATGCGCCGTGACCGCCGGTCGGAGCGGCCGAGGCCGGCGTTGACGCCGCGCACGACCAGCACGATGCCCATCGCCAGCAGCAAGAAGGCCGGAATGCCGGTGCGCATGGTGATAACGAGCCAGAACGCGTCGATGGTGCTGGAGACCATCCAGAGCGGCCGTTCCCAGTCATTGAGGCCGAGGCCGAGAAGCGGATTGGTCCAGACGTTGGCCAGACCATTCTCCCAGATCATCAGTCGATAAAAGCCGGTCCAGGAGTCGAGCGTGAAGCCGGTGGCGATAATGGCGAAGGGCGAGCGGGTGGCAACGAGCGAGACGGCTCCGAAGGCCGCCACGATTGCGGCTACTGCCATCGCGACGCGGCCCTTGATGCCGCGCGTCGCCCTCTCGAAGCCGATGAGGCCGGCCTGCAGGCCGAGGCTCAGCATCGGAGCCGACGACAGGCTGGTGAGCGCGCAGATTGCGATGGCGAGCCCCCGCAGGGCGGCGCCCGCCTCCTTGCGCGCGGCGTAGACGGCGAGAGCGAGGCTGCTCGCGCAGAATGTGCCGAGATGAATTGGATGGTCGAAAGTACCGAAGGCGCGGGTGAGGCCGAGGCGCTTCTCGATGCCGACGGGATGCACGTAGCCGGTGATCTGGCGGAGGATGTCGTGGACGTAGATCTGCGCCGTGAGCATCTCGGGCAGTGCGAGCAGGCCGGAGATCATGACCCCCAGCAACAGCGTGGTGGCCGTCGCGGCGAACGCGCCGACGTCGCGAACGAAGGCGCGGGCAACGAGGTAGCTGCCGAGGCTGTCGAGCGCAAGCGCGCCGCCCGTCTGCAAGCCGTCAGCCTGCCCGTGATGGTAGATGTAGGTGGTGAACGTCCAGCAGGCGAAGCCCACGAAGGCGGCGTCGAACAGCTTGGGACGGATGCGGCGGCGGCCGGCGATCGCGAACAATGCGAATGGCAGGAGGACCAGAAGAAGGGCACGGTGCGGTGGCAACCGCGCGCTGCCGACATAAACCGACAGCTCGGTCGGGCAGAGAAAGCTGGCGATGAGCAGCAGCACCGGCCAGGGCGTATCTCTGAGCGCGCGTGCCATTCGTAGCCGGCCCTGTCCTCGCGTCCGGGTTGCTGCGGCGCAGTACGCGGCGAACACTCAAGCGCGCTTTCGCCATGTCAGTATGTCGAGCACCCCGCCGACATGCAGCCGGCGGGGCGAGGTCGTCAGTAGGCGTTCTTGCCACCCAGGCCGCGAAGGACGGTGAGGGCCAGAATCCTGAGGTCCAGCCAGAGCGACCACGAGCTCACGTATTGGAGGTCGAGAGCCAAGCGCCGCTCGATCTTGTCCTGAGTCTCGGTGCCGCCCCTGCAGCCCTCGATCTGCGCCAGGCCGGGGAGGCCCGGCGTCGCCGGAGGTCGAGTGGCGGCGCGGTCCGCCGGGGCGCCGGAGGGGTCGGCGGGAGCTCGCGCGGGGGGACGGGGGCCGTCTGGGCGCGGCGCGCCGCGCTGGGCGGGGTCCAGCTGCG
>JBFWQN010000120.1:0-11493 GCA_050249405.1 Hyphomicrobiaceae bacterium
GCATCGCAGAGCATCCGGCCCATCGGCTCGACGAGCTGCTGCCGTGGAGCTGGCGCCCCGCCGACGTCGCGATCAACCGCGCCGCCTGACGCCGGCCGCCCCTGCGGCGCTCACCGAATGGTTACGACGTGGACCATGTATGCAGCGGTGCTGCTGGATTTGCAGTTCCACGAGTTGTTGCTCACCATCGATCGCGATCTGGCCGAGGCGTGCCGGGCAGAAGGTTGCGAGCACTGTGGCGGCAGGCTCCATTCGGCGCGCTTCCCGAGGAAGCCGAACGGCCGGCAGAAGGCCGTCGCCTGCCGGCTCGGGTGCGATCACGATCTGCGCTTCTCGCTCTGCTGTGCCGCCGCCGAATGCCGCTTGCGCGAGACGCCGCCGACGGTTCGATTACACGCGCATCCTGCAATCGATCCGCAAGCGCACTAAAGCGCGTCCGAGTGCTCTTCCAGGACGAGGCGCGGATCGGCCAGACAGGCCGCACCTGCCATGTCTGGTGGAGGCGCGGCGAGCGACCACGCGGCACGGCCGACAAGTGCTTCACGTTCGCCTACATCTTCGCGGCCGTCGAGCCTGGAACCGATAACGCCTTCGCGCTGGTTCTGCCCTACGTGAGCACCGAGGCGATGCCACGATCGAGGAGGACGAGCACGTCGCGATGGTGCTCGACCAGGCCGGCTGGCATGGCGCGGCGGCGCTGCGCATTCCAGCCAACATCACGCTCGTGCCGTTGCCGCCCTATTCGCCGGAGCTCAACCCGGTCGAGCGCGTCTGGCTCCATCTGAAAGAGCGCTTCCTCTCGCACCGCCTGCACGCCAACTACGACGCCATCGCCGACGCCGCGTCGCAGGCGTGGGACCGCCTCGTCGCAGAAGCGGGCCGCCTGTCCACGCTGTGCTCATACCCCTGGATTCCAATATTACAGAGCCGCTTGCGCCTTTTCCCTTGCCATCACCGGCCAGGTTCTCACGTTCCGCACCAGAGCCTTATCGAGCTTCGTGCTGCCCATACGCCGGATGTCGCTCGGCCCGTCTCAGGGCATCGTCCGAGCTGATCGCGGGAGATGACATGTAAGACGCGATAACCCTCTTTATTTCTCCCTTATGCCTCTACGCCGGATTCCCAATCGATAACTTATGACGGTCGCGCCATGTCTCCTCCATCGCGCAACGGAGGACCATCATGCTCGATCTTGTGTTTCTTGCCCTGGGCCTCGGAGGCTTCGCCTTGATGGGCGCCTACGCGGCGCTCTGCGACCGGCTGTGAGTGGTGTCATGAGCGATCCCGTCATCGGGCTGCTGGTCGCCATCGGGCTCGGCGCCTACCTCATCTACACCCTGCTTCAGCCCGAGAAGTTCTGATGCTCGGAAGGTAACCCCCATGACATTCGTTGGTTGGCTGCAGATCGCGCTGCTGCTCGGCGCGGTCATCGCCTGTGCTTGGCCTCTCGGCCACTACATGGCGCGAGTCTTCAAAGGCGAGCGTACGCTGGTGTCGCCTGTGCTGGCGCCGATCGAACGCCTCCTCTACAGCGCTGCCGGTATTCGCCCCGAGAAGGAGCAATCCTGGCTCGCCTACACCCTGGCCATGCTGCTCTTCAATGCTGTTGGCTTCTTGCTGCTCTACGCACTGATGCGCCTGCAGGCCGTTTTGCCGCTCAATCCGCGGGGCTTCGCAGGTGTGCCGTCCGATCTCGCCTTCAACACGGCGATGAGCTTCACGACCAACACCAACTGGCAGGCCTATGGCGGCGAGACGACCATGAGCCATCTCGTGCAGATGGCCGGACTCGCGGTACAGAATTTTCTCTCGGCAGCCACGGGCATCGCGCTCGCCATTGCCGTGACCCGCGCCTTCGCACGCAGCTCTGCGCAAACGATCGGCAACTTCTGGGTCGATTTGACCCGCGCGACGCTGTACGTGCTGCTGCCCTTGTCGATCGTCGTCGCGCTGCTGTTTGCGCTGACCGGCGTGCCGCAAACCCTTGGCGCCAGCGTCGAAGCGACGACGCTCGAAGGCGTCAAGCAAACGATCTCGCTCGGCCCGGTCGCTTCACAGGAAGCCATCAAGCAACTCGGCACCAACGGGGGCGGCTTCTTCAATGCCAACGCATCGCATCCTTTCGAGAACCCAAATGCCTGGTCGAATATGCTCTCGATCTGGAGCATGCTGCTGATTTCGACGGCTCTCACCTTCACGTTCGGACGCATGGTGGGCGACCGCCGCCAAGGCATCGCGCTGCTGGTCGCCATGTATGCCCTGCTCATCACAGCGACCGCCGTCGTGTATTGGGCCGAGACGTCCGGCAATCCGCTGCTCGCCAAGGCCGGTGTCGAAATGGCCGGCGGCAACATGGAGGGTAAGGAGGTCCGCTTCGGACATGCGTTGTCCGCGCTCTACGTCGTCGCAACCACGGGCCTGTCCTGCGGCGCCGTCAATACCATGCACAATTCGCTAATGCCGCTCGGTGGTCTCGTGCCGCTGTTCCTCATTCAGCTCGGTGAGATCCTGCCAGGCGGCGTCGGCTCCGGTCTCTACGGCATGATCGTCATCGCGATCCTGACCGTGTTCATTGCTGGGCTGATGGTCGGGCGCACGCCGGAATATCTCGGCAAGAAGACCGAGGCGCGCGAGATGCAGCTCGCCTTGCTGGCGCTGCTGATCCTGCCGCTCGCCATTCTCGGATTCTCCGCGGCGTCGGCGATGTTGCCGAAGGCGCTCGAGAGTCTCGCCAATGCCGGCCCGCGCGGGCTCTCCGAGCTCCTCTACGCCTACTCGTCGGCCGCCGGCAACAACGGATCGGCGTTCGCGGGCCTCTCAGCCAATACGCCCTGGTACAACGCCACCCTCGGCATCGCGATGCTGCTCGGTCGCTTCGCCTACGTTGTGCCAGTGATGGCCATTGCCGGTGCGCTGGCCGCCAAGAAGAAGGTGCCCGCGTCCTCCGGAACATTTCCGACGCATGGGCCACTGTTCGTTGGCCTGCTCATCGGCGTGATCCTGATCCTCGGCGGCTTGCAGTATTTCCCGGCCCTCGCCCTCGGGCCGATCGTCGAGCACTTCCTGATGCATGCCGGCAAGACGTTCTGACGGAGCTACGC
This sequence comes from Hyphomicrobiaceae bacterium, assembly GCA_050249405.1. Taxonomy (GTDB): domain Bacteria; phylum Pseudomonadota; class Alphaproteobacteria; order Rhizobiales; family Hyphomicrobiaceae. The sequence continues at coordinate 3,102 of JBFWQN010000120.1, forward strand.
CATGTCCACCAAAGCCATCCCGCTCCTCGATACCGGCATCATGCGCCAGTCGGCACTCGATGCTTTCGCCAAGCTCGCGCCAGCCAAGCTGGTGCGCAATCCCGTGATGTTCGTCACGGCCGTGGTCGCGCTGCTTGTGACGCTGCTGCTCGTACGCGATCTCATGACCGGCCGCGGAGGGCTCCTGTTCTCCGGCCAGATCGCCGCCTGGCTGTGGTTTACGGTGCTGTTCGCCAACTTCGCCGAAGCGATCGCCGAAGGACGCGGCAAGGCCCACGCCGACGCGCTCAGGGCCACCCGGAGCGACACGAAGGCCAAGCTCCTGCTTCACCCCGACGATCCCAAGGACGACCTGTGGGAGCCAAAGTCCGCGGATCTGCTCGAGGTCGGCGAGGTCGTGCTCGTCGAGGCCGGCGATACCATTCCGGCCGATGGCGAGGTGATCGAGGGTATTGCGTCAGTGAACGAGTCCGCAGTCACCGGCGAATCTGCACCGGTGATTCGTGAGAGTGGCGGTGATCGCTCCGCGGTCACCGGCGGCACGGTCGTCATCTCCGACTGGATCAAGGTGCGCGTCACCGCCGAGCCTGGCTCGTCCTTCCTCGACAAGATGATTGCGCTTGTCGAAGGCGCACAGCGTCAGAAAACGCCGAACGAGCTGGCTTTGTCGATCCTGCTGTCCGGTATGACCCTCATCTTTCTCATCGCAGTCGCGACCTTGTGGGGTCTCGCTGGCTACTCCGGAACCACACTTTCCATCACGGTACTCGTTGCGCTGCTCGTCACGCTGATCCCGACCACGATCGGTGGGCTCTTGTCCGCCATCGGCATCGCCGGCATGGACCGCCTGATCCGCTTCAACGTGATGGCGACCTCCGGTCGCGCGGTCGAGGCGGCGGGCGATGTCGATACCCTGCTGCTCGACAAGACCGGCACCATCACCTACGGCAATCGCCTCGCGACGGCGTTTATACCCGTGCCCGGCATCACGGATAGCGAGGTAGCGGCGACTGCACTTTTGTCCTCACTCTCTGACGAGACGCCGGAAGGCCGCTCGATCGTCGCTCTGGCCAAGGGACAGTATGGCCAGACCGAATCGAGACTCGACACACTGCAGGCGACCTTCATCCCGTTCTCGGCTCAGACGCGGATCTCGGGCGTCGATGTCGATGGCCGCAACATCCGCAAGGGTGCGGTCGATGCCGTCCTCAAATCACTGGGCATGACGATGGAGAGCGCGCCAGCCGCGTTTCGGGCGGAGGTCGAAAGCATTTCGCGTTCGGGCGGGACACCCCTCGCCGTCATCGATACGCAAAAGCTGATCGGCGTCATCCACCTCAAGGATGTCGTGAAGCCGGGCATCAAGGAGCGCTTCGCCGCGCTCCGCGCCATGGGCATCAAGACCGTCATGGTGACAGGAGACAACCCGGTCACGGCCGCTGCGATCGCCTCCGAGGCCGGTGTCGACGACTACATCGCCGAAGCCACGCCGCAGGACAAGCTCGCCTACATCAAGGCCGAGCAGGCCAAGGGGCGTCTGATCGCCATGTGCGGCGACGGCACAAACGACGCGCCGGCACTCGCGCAGGCCGATGTCGGCGTCGCCATGCAGTCCGGCACCCAGGCCGCGCGCGAGGCCGGCAACATGGTGGACCTCGACAGCAATCCGACCAAGCTCATCGAGGTCACCGAGATCGGCAAGCAGCTCCTCATGACGCGCGGTTCACTCACGACATTCTCGATCGCCAACGACGTCGCCAAGTACTTCGCGATCATTCCAGCACTGTTTCTCGTGACCTATCCCGAGCTTGGCGCGCTCAACATCATGAGTCTCGCAACGCCTGAGAGCGCGATCCTGTCAGCGGTCATCTTCAACGCCCTCGTTATCGTCGCTCTGATCCCTCTGGCGCTCAAGGGCATCGCCTATCGTCCGATCGGTGCGGCCGCACTGCTACGCCGCAACTTGCTCGTCTACGGGCTCGGCGGGCTCATCGTGCCGTTCGTCGGGATCAAGGTCATCGACCTCGCCGTTTCTGCCCTGCGGCTCGCCTGAAGGAGTTTCCCATGCTGTCGCATCTCCGTCCTGCGCTCGTCATGCTCGCTCTCTTCACGATCTTGACCGGCGTGGCCTATCCCCTCGCGATGACCGGCATCGCACAAGCCCTGATCCCAGCAGCGGCCGATGGCTCGCTCATTACCCGAGCCGGCACCATCATCGGCTCCGAGTTGATTGCGCAGTCCTTCACGTCGGATCGCTACTTCCGTCCGAGACGCTCGGCGGCCGGCGAGAAGGGCTACGACGCCGCGGGCTCCTCGGGCTCCAACCTCGGGCCGCTGTCGAAGAAGTTGATCGAGCGGGTTGAGGGTGACGTCAAGACACTACGCCAAGCTGGGGCTTCAATCATCCCGGCCGATGCCGTGACAACCTCGGCCAGTGGCCTCGATCCGCACATCTCACCGGCGTTTGCCGGATTGCAGATTGGCCGCATTGCCGCCGCCCGCAAGGTGACCGAGGCCCAGGTCCGCGCAATTGTCGAGAGTTCGACGGAACGACCATTGCTCGGACTATTTGGCGAGCCGAGAATCAACGTGCTGCGATTGAACCTCGCGCTTGACGCGAGCCTGCCTGCCGGCGCCGGATAGGCGAGCATGGCCGATCCCAAAACCAAGTCTTCTGATGAGCGGCGCCCATCCCCCAAGGCGCTGCTTGAGCTTGCCGCCAAAGAAGGCCGCGGCAAGCTCAAGGTGTTCCTCGGCATGGCGCCCGGTGTGGGCAAGACCTTCGCCATGGTGTCGACGGCCCGAGCACAAATGGCCGAGGGCGTCGATGTCCTGGTCGGAGTCGTCGAGACGCACGGCCGGTCCGAGACGGCCGCTCTGCTCGAAGGTCTCGAGGTGCTGCCACGTAAACCTGTCGCCTATCGGCGCAGAACCCTCATGGAGTTCGACGTCGAGGCGGCTATTGCCCGCAAACCGAAGCTGCTTCTGGTCGACGAATTCGCTCATACCAACGCGCCGGGCTTGATCCATTCCAAGCGTTACCAGGACGTGGAAGAAGTGCTCCGCAATGGCATCGACGTCTGGACCACGCTCAACATCCAGCACCTCGAAAGCCTTCAGGACGTCGTGCAGCGGATCACCGGCATCCGTGTGCAAGAGACGGTACCCGACAAGGTTCTGGAGAAGGCCGACGAGATTGTCGTCGTCGACCTGCCGCCCGAGGAGCTGATCCAGCGCCTCAAGGAGGGCAAAGTCTATCTGCCGGAGAACGCACGCCGCGCGATCGACCAGTTCTTCAAGCCCAGCAACTTGACAGCTCTACGTGAGCTGGCGCTGCGCCGGACGGCCGATCGCGTCGACGAGCAGATGCTGGCACAGCTGCGCCAGCAGGGCATCGAGGGGCCCTGGCCGACGGCCGAGCGCATACTGGTCTGCGTCGGCAGCGATCCGCATTCCGAGCTTGTCATTCGGACAGCCGCGCGTCTTGCAACGGGACAGAAGGCCGAATGGGTCGCGCTGCATCTGAAGCCGGGCGATCGCGAGATCGCTGATCGGGCTATCGTTCGTCGCACCGAGAAGATGATGCGGCTTGCCGAGCGGTTGGGAGCAAGCACGGTCCGGCTCAATGCAACCGATCTCGTCGGCGATATCCTCTCCTACGCCAAGCGAAACAACATCACCCAGATCATTATCGGACGCTCGAAGGCTGGCCCGATAGCGCGGCTGCTTGGGCGCGCGTTGTCGCGCGATCTGGTGCAGCGCGCCGACGGTCTGTCGGTTCTGATCGTGGCACCCGAGGCAGAGAAGGCCGCGAAAGGCCAGTCCACGGCTCCACCCGCAAGAGCCTTGCCGCCGCCAGGATCGTTGACGACGTCACTCGCGATTGCAGCTGGTGCGGTAGCAATCGCCGTGCTTGTAGGCGTCGGGCTCGAGCAGGTGACGCAATTGCCGAACCTGTCGATGATATTCCTGCTCACCGTGCTTCTCTCCGGCATGCGCTTTGGTATGGTTTCGGCGATAGCGGCGTCGGTCCTGTCCTTCCTTGCCTACAATTTCTTCTTCATCGACCCGCGCTACACCTTCACCATTGCCGAGCCCTACGAGCTGCTGTCGCTGTTCATATTCCTGGCCGTCGCCTTCGTGACCGGATCACTCGCAGGACGGCTCAGCGAGCAGGCAACCGCCACCCGCGAGCGCGCCGAGGCGACGCAGGCGCTATTTGATTTCTCGCGCAAGCTCTCCAGTGTTGCAAAGCTCGACGATGTGCTCTGGCTCCTGGCTAGCCAGGTGGCCGCCGTTGCCAAGGGAAAATCCGTCGTGCTGCTGGATCGCGGCGCTGGTCTGGCGATCCAATATGCATGGCCCCCCGATGACCAGCTCGGGACCTCGGATTGGGCAGCGGCGCGATGGGCGCACGACAAACAAGAGCCGGCCGGGCGAGGAACGGATACGCTGCCGTCGGCCCGCTTTCAATTCCGTCCCGTGCAGGGAGCGAAGGGATCGATCGGTGCCGTGGGGATCGATGCCGGAGACCAAGACGATGCGCTCAGCGACGCGGTCATCGCCACAATCCAGTCGTTGATCGAGCAGGCCGCCGTCGCCATCGAGAGGATCGCCCTCGTCGAGCAAGCGACCAAAGCCGAGACAGCCGCCGAAGGTGAGCGTCTCAGGGCGGCTTTGCTGTCGTCGATCTCGCATGATCTTCGCACGCCTCTGGCGTCGATTGTCGGCTCGGTGACCAGCTTGCGAACGCTCGGAGATAGGATGTCGAAATCCGACCGGGTCGACCTACTGGCAACGATCGAGGAGGAAGCTGGCCGCCTCTCCCGCTTCGTCTCGAACCTGCTCGACATGACGCGCCTCGAAGCCGGCGTTATCGACATCCGTCGCGACTGGGTCGATGTTGGCGACGTGATCGCAAGCGCCGTCGAGCGCGCGCGTAAGGCTTTCCCCGGACGGAAGATCGCGGCGGCCGTGCCCGAAAAATTGCCTCTGATCAGAGGCGACGCGGCGCTCCTTGAGCAGGTCCTATTCAATCTTCTGGACAATAGCCACAAATACAGCGGGCAAGACTCGATCACCAAACTCGAGGCACGTCGTGACCGCGAACGACTGGTCCTGACCGTGACGGATATCGGAATTGGCATCCCGCGCGAGGCGCTGGAGAAGGTCTTCGACAAGTTCTATCGTGTCGCCGTCAGTGACGGCCGCGCGCCGGGCACGGGGCTCGGGTTGTCGATCTGCTCCGGCATCGTTAAGGGCATGGGCGGCACCATCAAGGCCGAGAGCCCGATCGCGGATAATCGCGGCACGCGCATCACTATCGCGCTCCCGATCGACTCCAATGGAGCGTCGAGCGAACCTGGAGGCCAAGCATGACGGCCTACCGCGTCCTGGTTGTCGACGATGAGCCGCAGATCCAACGGTTCCTCAAGCCGAGCCTCGCCGCCGCCGGCTACACGGTGATCGCCGCGCTCAACGGCGCCGAGGCGCTCAAGGCCGCAGCGACACAGGCCCCCGATGTCATCCTGCTCGACCTCGGCCTTCCCGACATGGATGGCAAGGAGGTCATCGCGCAGTTGCGGACCTGGTCGAAGGTGCCGATCGTCGTGCTCTCCGCACGCGACCGGGAGGCCGAGAAGATCGCCGCCCTCGATCTCGGCGCCGACGATTACGTCAACAAGCCGTTCGGCATCGGCGAATTGATGGCACGTCTACGTACGGCACTGAGGCACGCCTCGCATGCCGCCGGAGAGCTTTCGAGAGTGGTCAACGGCGACCTCGTCATCGACATCGCCACCCACTCTGTTACACGCGGCGGCAAATCGATCAAACTGACACCGAAGGAGTTTGAACTGCTCGCCGTATTAGCCCGCAATGCCGAGCGGGTCGTCACGCACCGCCAGATTCTCACATCCGTCTGGGGCCCGGCGCACACAGAGGACCTTCAGTATCTACGTGTCTTCATTGGGCAGCTTCGACAGAAACTGAAGGGCGCAAGCGGCGAGCCCGAGCTTATCCAAACCGAAGCAGGTATCGGCTATCGGCTCGTGCAGCCGACAGAGTGATACCGCCCCGCCATTCATTTGACCGCTGAAATCCAGGGGTATGAGCACAGCGTGGACAGGCGACCCTTTTCTGCGACGAGGCGGTTCCACGCCTGCGACGCGGCGTCGGCGATGGCGTCGTAGTTGGCGTGCAGGCGGTGCGAGAGGAAGCGCTCTTTCAGATAGAGCCAGACGCGCTCGACCGGGTTGAGCTCGGGCGAATAGGGCGGCAACGGCACGAGCGTGATGTTGTCTGGAATGCGCAGCGCCGCCGCGCCATGCCAGCCCGCCTGGTCGAGCACCATCGCGACGTGCTCGTCCTCGTCGATCGTGGCGGCGAGGCGATCGAGGAACAGCTGCATCGCCTCGGTGCTCACGTAGGGCAGAACCAGCGCGATGGCCAGCAAGCGACACGAGTCGATCAATTCATTGATGGGTTAGTTCTCCGGAAAATTTCGTTCGGGCCGATGCAGCACCTGCCATGCGGCGGGCGGGCCAGCTTGGTACGAGCCTGTGCTGCCCGCTGGGCAGAGAAAGCCCCTCGACCTTCAAGTTGGAGCACGCGCACTCGCCCGATCGTCGTCACCATGAAGGAGGCTGACGGCAAGATGCCGTTTGAGCCCGCCAGCATCGAAGTTCGCAAGGTTCGTCGACTGCCTCGATCAATTCGATTGTCTCGTGTCGGTCTGAGCGGGGACATCGCGGGCGATCACGACCGACAGCCACACGAAGGGCGAGACCACGTCCAGGGCGCTGCTGTCCCGCCATCGCGGAGGCCATGCTGCATCGCTCGACCTGCCTCCAGATCGAACGAGGCTTGCCTGTCAGGAATCAACCCGGTCTAAACTGTCGAGACCGAGCCCGGCTTGTACCGCTCCGAGCCCTCAGCCGCCGCTCACCCTGACCCGCCCGGCTCGCGCCTGTCGTGCGAACGGGAAGAGGAAAAAAGGCCGAGGACGCCCATGAACTTCGATTTCAGCGACGACTTGAAGCTTCTGAAGGACGAGGCGCGAAAGTTCCTCGACGCCAAGGCCACCCCCGCCGCGGTGCGCAAGGTGCTCGAGAGCGCGGAGCCCTACGACAAGGCACTTTGGACCGAGATGGCGGCGATGGGCTGGACGGGGGCCTCGATTCCGGAGGAGTTGGGGGGAGCCGGGCTGGGGGTGCTCGGCCTGTGCATTCTCGCCGAGGAGCTTGGCCGCTCGCTGGCGCCGGTGCCGTTCTCCTCGACGCTCTATTTCGTTGCCGAGGCGTTGATGGCGGCGGGCTCCGAGGCGCAGCAGCAGACATGGCTTCCGAAAATCGCCAAGGGAGACTGCGTCGGGGCCTTTGCTCTCGCCGAGGGACCGGGCAGGGCGACGCCGAGGCGGCTGCGCACCACCTTCCGCAACGGCGTGCTCAACGGCGAGAAGCTCCCCGTGCCGGACGGTGGAGCGGCGGACGTGGCCGTGGTGGTGGCACAGACGGACCGCGGCATCGGCCTCGTGCTGGCGGACCTCGCGCACGCAGGCGTCGGGCGGGAGGGCGTCGAGACCATCGACCAGAGCCGCAAGCACGCACGGCTGTCGTTCGCCAACGTGCCGGGAGAGCTGATCGGCGGCGCGGGCGACGGCGAGCGGCTGCTCGCGGCCGTCGAGCAGCGCGCAGCGATCCTGCTCGCGTTCGAGCAGGTGGGCGGCGCGCAGCGGTGTCTCGAGATGGCTCGCGACTACGCGCTCGAGCGGTATGCTTTCGGACGGCCCATCGGCTCGTTCCAGGCAATCAAGCACAAGCTCGCCGACGTCTACGTGGCGACCGAGCTCGCGCGCTCGAACGCCTATTACGGGGCCTGGGCGCTCTCGAAGAATGCCCCACAGCTCGCGCTCGCCGCGGCCACGGCCCGGGTCTCGGCCAATGAGGCATTCTGGCTCGCGGCCAAGGAGAACATCCAGGTGCACGGCGGCATGGGTTTCACCTGGGCGTTCGACTGCCACCTCTACTATCGCCGCGCCAAGCTGCTGGCTGTGGCCAATGGCTCGACGCGCCTCTGGAAGGACCGCCTCGTCGACGAGCTGGAGAGTGCCAACGCGCCGGCGTGATTTTCTCCTCTCCGCGCGTCTGCGGAGTGGAGACGAGATAGAGGCGCACCGTGCGCCTGCACTGTAAATTCAATCCCGAAGGAGACCACCATGGACTTCGAGGACACACCCGAAGAAGCCGAGTACCGCTCCCGCGCCCGCGCTTTCCTCGGTCGCAACGCCAAGCCGCGCACCGGCAAGGGCATGCTCTACCGCGCCGCCCAGGCCGACGAGGGCATCCTGCGTGAGGCACGCGAGTGGCAGGCGAAGAAATTCGAGGCGGGCTTC